>NZ_VRMC01000026.1:0-66554 GCF_008369905.1 Pseudonocardia sp. EV170527-09 | reverse complement strand
TGATCTTCGGTCCGACGCGCCGGACCAACGACAAACCAGCTCGTACCTACAGCGACATCAGAGCCCGTACGCGGACACCGGGCCCAGCCGATGACGCCAGCGCAGCCGCACGATCCGCCGTACCAGACCGACACAGGTCTTCGTCGGTGAGGACCTCGGCCGTGAGCTGCGGTCGGCCATCCCGGAGGCTCCTTCGGTCCGGTAGCGGTCGGCCCACTTGCGGGCGGTCCGCGACGAGACCATGAACATCTTCGCCGCTGCGGTGTGGGTCCAGCCGTGCTCGACGACCAGTTGGGCGAATCTGAAACGGGCACGCGGGGTCAGAGCGGCGTTAGCGTGGGACACGAAGGCCTCCGGTGGGTGAAGCGGTTCCTAGACAGCTCCACTTCACAACCGGAGGCCCTCGTCTGTCAGCCAGACTCACCGACCCCGGACGGGACAACCTCCCTGGACATCACACCTAGTCGACCTTGAGGCCAGGCGATCAGAGCTTCTCGCGCAGGCTGTGGAAGGTCAAGACCGGCTGAAATCTGCTTCCTCGGCATACCTTGCGACCCGCCGTAGGCGTGACGACGACCTCGGAGAAAAAAGGAAGCGCAAGCGCATCGAGGTCAGTCAGCTGCGGCGCGCCAGGCTACTATTAAGCGAACAGTTAGAAAGTGACAACTTGAGCGCCAGTCAGCGCGAATCGATGAAGCTCAAGTTAACTGATAATCGGCTCCAAGCTGAGCGCATCGCCGCAGATCTCGACCAGTACGATCGGATGCAGAACGCATACCTGAGCGAGGCCGCACGCGCAGGGGAAGAGCTAGAGAATGTTCGTTCTCAGAATCGACGAATTCAGGATGAGCTTGCCGAAGTAGAAAGCACGCTTGATCGCTACTATCTCCCGCCGGACTAGGCCAAACTGATAACTGAGGCTTTCCGGTGCGCGCGCTTCAGAGACCAGTACATGCCCTCGCCGGGCGGGCTGATCTCCGGGATGGGGGTGTGCCATCCCGCCGCCCTCCCTCCGGGCTACCACACGGACAACCGTGGGCGGAGCCTGACGACGTCGGCCGGCGGTTGCGTCGAGGGCCGCCCACGGCCGCCCGCGCGGTCGGCTTGCAGCAGGTCGACGGGATGGCACTGGCAAGCGGGGCAGGCGCAGGCTGACATCACCAACCGACATCAGTCGCCGAGTCCTGAGCCGGTCCGCCGCGGACTGCCCCGGACGAACCCCACGCCCTGACCTGCCGCGACGTGCATCAGCGTCGAGCACGGCCAGGATTTTGGTTCCGATGGTCCAGGTTCGAATCCTGGCGGCGGAGCAAGCCGCGCACCCACACCTCCGCTCGCGGACGTAGTCCACTCGCCCGCCACACCGTCCCGGTGCTGCACTCCCCCGCGATGATGCACATCGACGAGGCGCGGGTGGACGCCACCACCCGCCGCCTGGTCGACGATTCGTTCCCCACGCTGCGCCACCTGCCCGTGCGCCCGGTCCCGGCAGCGGCACCGTGCACGCCATGCACCGGGTCGGTGGCGGTCTCGCAGCCCCGTTCCCGCTGCAGGGCCACGACACCGCGGCCGTGCGCGAGCGGCTGGTGGCCGAGGCCACCGCGGCCCGGGAGCTCGCCGCCTGCAGCCCGGTCCCGACGCCCGAGCCGGTCGGGATCGGCAACCCCGGGCACGGCTACCCGCTGCCGTGATCGGTCCAGACCTGGGTGCCGGGCCGCACCGCCGACGCCGACGGCCCCGGCCGGTCGGCCGCATTCGCCGTCGACCTGGCCGGCCTGCTGCATCGCCTGCGCGACGCCGACACCCGCGGGCGCCGGTTCGCGGGAGCTCGACCTCGTCGCGGCGTGGCACCTGCTCGACGACGGGCCGCGGGAGCTGCTGCGCGCGGAGCTGGGCTGCGGCCCCGTGGAGTGGGCGCGGGGACGGGCCTGGGCGTTCGCGCAGGCGATGGGCCTGGGCTGGTACTACCGGACCTCCGCCCCGGCGCTGAGCAGGTTGGGCCTGCGCACGCTGGACCGACTGCTGCGTAGCCGCTGAGCCCGCCCCGGGGAGCCCGCCTGCGCGGTCGCCGTACTGCGGCGGATGTCCGACGGCGACTGCCCCGGGCACGACGACGCCCCCGTCCGAGGTCCGGGCGGGGGCGTCGCGGGGGCGTTCTCAGCTCTCGAGAGCGGCGTCCAGCGTGATGTCGACGCCGGTCAGTGCCTTGGAGACCGGGCAGCCGGCCTTTGCGGCGTCGGCGGCCTTGGCGAAGCCGTCGGCGTCGAGGCCGGAGACCTCGCCGCGCACCTTCAGGGTGATGCCGGTCAGCTTGAAGCCGCCGTTGTCCTTGTCCGGCCCGAGCGAGACGTCGGCCGACACCTCCAGCGACTCCGGGGTGCCGCCGGCTTCGGCGATGTTCGCCGAGAGCTGCATCGCGAAGCAGGCCGAGTGGGCCGCCGCGATGAGCTCCTCCGGGCTGGTCGTGCCGCCGGCCTCGTCGGCGGCACGCTTCGGGAAGCTGACCTCGTAGGTGCCGACCTTGGAGCTGGACAGCTCCACCTGACCGGATCCCTGCTCCAGGGTGCCGTTCCAGGCGGTGCGGGCGCTGCGCGTGGGCATGAGTCCTCCGTGTCGTCAGAATCGGTTTTGCACAACCGATCAGTCGGAAGTGTTCTCCGCCCGAGCCGTTCCCGCCACCCCTGGGGCGGAAACAACGCCACACGTCACTGCGGAATGTTGGTGACCTCGACCCGGTCGCCGACCTGCAGCGAGTTGAACCAGCGCTCGGCGTTCTCCCGCGACAGCCGGACGCAGCCCGCGGACTCGGTCTCGGTGTTGCCCTCGTGGAAGGCGATGCCGCCGGGGGCGAAGAAGACCGCGAACGGCATCGGCGCGTTGTTGAACTCCCTGCTGCGGTGGTCCTTGTTCTTCCACTGGACCTGGAAGACCCCCGCCGGGGTGCGCTGCCCCTTCTTGCCGAACGACGCGGGCACCGGCCCCGCCTCGATCTTCCCGTCGCGGATCAGCCATGCCGTGCTGTTCGCGAGGTCGACGCAGGCGCGCGGCCGCCGAGCACGGCGTGCCCTCGGTGCGGCCCGGCCCGGCTTCGGACTCCGTCGGCGCCGCGGACGCGGTCCCGATCGTCCCGGCGGTCAGCACGGCCAGCACCAGGGCCACCACCGTGGCCAGGACCGTCATCACCCGGGGCCGCCGACGGCGTCCCTCGACCTCGCGCGTCATCGCACTCCGCTCATCCGCATCGCGGACGGTGACCGGTCGGTCGCCGTCGTCTGAACGGTGGAACGAGACCGGCGCCCGACCGGTTACCACCCGAAGGGTTGATCTTGGTTTGGACGCCGTGACCACCGGCGCGACGGGCCCGCCGGGTTCCCCGGGGCCGTCCCCGTACGATGCCGTACCGGCACGGCGCGTCCCGCGTCCTCCGCCCGGCACGGGCGGCGAGTCCGGCAGGAGGAACCGAACATGCCCGAACCCGACCGGGCCGGCACCGGTGACCGACCGGCCCCCGGAACGGCGGCGGTCGCGGCCGGCATCGTCCTCGCGGCCGGTGCGGGTTCGCGGATGCGGTCGTCGACACCGAAGGTGCTCCACGAGCTGGGCGGGCGGAGCATGCTCGGCCACGCGGTGCACGCACTCGCCGGTACCGCCCCCGAGCACCTCGTGGTCGTCGTCGGACACGAGCGCGAACGGGTGGAGCGGGCCGTCGGCGACATCTCCGCCACCCTCGGGCGCACCGCCACCACCGCCGTCCAGGAGCAGCGCCTCGGCACCGGCGACGCGGTCCGCAGCGGCCTCACCCCGCTCCCCGCGGACCTGACCGGCACCGTCCTGGTCACCTATGGCGACGTCCCGCTGCTCGATACCGCGACCCTGTCCGCGCTGGTCACCGAGCACACCGGCCACGGCGCCGCGGTCACCCTGCTGACCTGCGAGGTCCCCGACCCCACCGGCTACGGCCGGATCGTGCGCGGGAGCGGGGGCACCGTCACCGGGATCGTCGAGCACGCCGACGCGACCCCGGGACAGCGCGCGATCAGCGAGATCAACTCCGGGGTCTACGCCTTCGACGCGGAGTTCCTGCGCGAGGGCATCACGGGCCTGGCCGCGCACAACGCCCAGCAGGAGCTCTACCTCACCGACCTGGTCGCCGCCGCCGTCGCCGCGGGCCGGACGGTGCACGCCCTCCGCTGCGACGACGAGTGGCGCGTGCGCGGCGTGAACGACCGCGTCCAGCTCGCCGAGCTCGGCGCCGAGCTGAACCGCCGCGTGCTGCGCGAGTGGATGCTGGCCGGGGTCACCGTGGTCGACCCCGCCACCACCCGGGTCGACGTCGACGTGCGGCTGGCGCCCGACGTCGTGCTGCACCCGGGCACCCAGCTGCACGGGGCGTGCGAGGTCGATGAAGCCGCGGTCATCGGCCCCGACACCACGCTCACCGACACCGTCGTCGGTGCCGGCGCGAGCGTAGTCCGCACCCACGGGTCGGAGGCCCGGATCGGCCCCGGCGCCTCGGTCGGGCCGTTCGCCTACCTGCGCCCGGGCGCCGTCCTCGGCGAGCGCGGCAAGATCGGCACGTTCGTCGAGGTCAAGAACTCCGACATCGGCGCGGGCACCAAGGTCCCGCACCTGACCTACGTCGGCGACGCCACGATCGGCGAGATGAGCAACATCGGCGCCTCGTCGGTGTTCGTCAACTACGACGGCGTCCGCAAGCAGCGGACCGTCATCGGATCCCACGTGAGGACGGGGTCGGACACCATGTTCATCGCCCCCGTCACGGTCGGGGACGGCGCCTACACCGGCGCCGGGACCGTGCTCCGCGCCGACGTCCCACCGGGGGCGCTCGCGGTGTCCGGTGGGCCACAGCGCACCATCGAGGGGTGGGTGCCGCGCAAGCGGCCCGGCACCCCCGCCGCCGAGGCGGCACAGCGGGCGGGCAGCGACCCGTCCACGAACGGCACGACCAGCAGCGACGGCGCAGGTCAGACCACCTCCGCCGGTACGACAGACCCGAGAGACCTCAGCCGAGGAGGCACCGCACGGTGAGCGCGATCGCAGGCACTCCCAAGAAGAACATGATGCTGTTCTCGGGGAGGGCGCACCCGGAGCTCGCCGAGCACGTGGCGAAGGAGCTCGACGTCACGGTCACCCCGCAGTCCGCCTACTCCTTCGCGAACGGTGAGATCTTCTGCCGCTTCGAGGAATCGGTCCGCGGGAGCGACGCGTTCGTGATCCAGGCGCACTCCGCCCCGATCAACGACGCGATCATGGAGCAGCTGATCATGGTCGACGCGCTCAAGCGCGGGTCGGCCAAGCGGATCACCGCGGTCATGCCGTTCTGGGGCTACGCCCGTCAGGACAAGAAGCACCGCGGCCGCGAGCCCATCTCGGCCCGCCTCGTCGCGGACATGTTCAAGACCGCCGGTGCCGACCGGATCCTGACCGTGGACCTGCACACGTCGCAGATCCAGGGCTTCTTCGACGGCCCCGTCGACCACCTGTTCGCGCTGCCGGTGCTCGCCCAGCACATCAAGAGCACCCGGCCGAACGGGAACTTCGCCGTCGTCTCCCCCGACTCCGGCCGGGTGCGCCTGGCCGAGCGCTGGGCCGAGACCCTCGGCGGGACCCCGCTGGCGTTCATCCACAAGACCCGGGACCCGCGCAAGCCGAACGAGGCCGTCGCGAACCGGGTGGTCGGTGAGATCGAGGGCCGCTGCTGCGTGGTCATCGACGACATGATCGACACCGGTGGCACCGTCGCGAAGGCGGTCGAGGTGCTGCTCAAGGAGGGCGCCTCGGACGTGATCGTGGCCGCCACCCACGGTGTGCTGTCCGGCCCGGCCACCGAGCGCCTGGCCAACTGCGGCGCGTCGGAGGTCATCATCACCGACTCGCTGCCGATCCCGGACGAGAAGCGGTTCGACAGCATGACCGTGCTCCCGATCGCCCCGCTGCTGGCCGAGGCGATCCACCAGGTGTTCGAGGACGGCTCGGTCACGAGCCTGTTCGACGGCAACGCCTGAGCACCCCGCACGTCCGCCGACGGCGCTCCGCCTCCGGGTGGGGCGCCGTCGGTCGTCCCGGTCAGCGCTCGGTCGCGACGAGCCCGGCCTGCCCCGGCGCACCGGGACCCCCGGTCGCGCCCTGCAGGCGACGCAGGACGTCGTCGAACAGGGCGGCCTCGGGGCCCAGCAGGTCCCGGTAGCGCTCCAGCACCCCGGCCGCCGCCGCGTCCCACTCCGCGAGCGCCGCGCGGCCCCGCTCGGTGGCGACGACCAGCACCCGGCGCCGGTCGACGGCGTCCGGCCTGCGGTGCACGAGGTTCGCCGCGGCCATCCGGTCCACGAGCTTGGTCGCCCGCGGCGCCAGCAGCAGTGCGTGCTCGGCGAGCGCGCTCATCGTCGCGCCGCCCCGCGCCACGAACCCCAGGACCCGCCACTGCTCGACCTCGGAGCCGCAGGCCTGCAGCGCGTCGTCGAGCTCCTGGTCCAGGGCCCGGCCCACCGCGCAGAGCAGCCGCAGCGACTCGTCCCCGGACGGCCGCACGTGCTCCGCGGGCTCCGCCATGAGCGCATCGTAACCGGACGTTTTCGCCCGAGGGGCTGGGTGGGCGACGCCACGATGGATAGCGTCACCTGCATGACTCCGATCCCGGCCCCCGGGCGCGCGACGGCGGTGCCGGCGCGCGGGAGCGAGGTGCTCAACGTGGCGCTGGTCGTCCCGCTCCAGGGTCCGGCCGGCATCTTCGGCCCGTCGTGCGAGTCCTGCGCGACGCTCGCCGCCGAGGAGGTCAACGCCGCGGGCGGGGTGCTCGGCCGGGAGCTGAACCTGGTGCCGGTCGACGGCGGCGCGCCACCCGCCGTCGTCGCCGCGGAGCTCGACGCGCTGGTCAGCGCGGGGGCCGTGGACGCGGTCACCGGCTGGCACATCTCCGCGGTCCGCGAGGCCGTCGCACCCCGGATCCGCGGGCGCGTGCCCTACGCCTACACCGCGCTGTACGAGGGCGGCGAGCAGCGGCCGGGGCTGTTCCTGACCGGGGAGACCCCGGACCTGCAGCTGGGCCCGTCGCTGAGCTGGTTCGCCGAGGCCGCCGGGGTGCGCCGCTGGACGATCGTCGGCGACGACTACGTGTGGCCCCGCCGGTCCGCGCGGGTCGCGACCGAGCACCTGCGCCGGATCGGCGGGACGGTCTGCGATGAGATGTACGTCCCGCTCGGCACCGAGGACTTCTCCCGTGTGCTGCACCGGGTCGAGGCGAGCGGCTGCGACGCGGTCCTGATGCTCCTGATCGGCAACGACGCCGTCGAGTTCAACCGGGCCTTCGGCGCCGTCGGGCTGGACCGGGAGATCCTGCGCTTCAGCTCGCTGATCGAGGAGAACGTGCTGCTCGCCTCGGGCCCGGAGAACACCCGCGGCCTGCTCACCTCGGCCGGCTACTTCGAGGACCTGGCGACGGCGTCGGGGTTGGACTTCGCGGCCGCGCACGCCCACCGCTTCGGCCCGGACGCACCGGTGCTCAACAGCCTCGGCGAGTCCTGCTACGAGGGGGTCCGGCTGCTGACCGAGCTCATGCGCCGGGCCGGGTCGCCGGAGGTGCCGGCGATGACCGCGGTCGCCGAGGGGCTGGCCTACGAGAGCCCGCGCGGGACCGTCGAGGTGCACGGCCGGCACCTGCGCCAGCAGGTGTTCCTCGCCGTCGCCGACGGGGTGGCGTGGGACGTCGTCCAGCAACTCTGACGCTCGCGTTGACACCCCGGCCCGTCGGTCGTACTTTCCCAGGAAACTATTTCCTCGGATGCATGTCGGGTCGCCCGACGTGCCGGGAGGTACGACCGTGGCGCTCTACGTCTACCGGTGCGGGGCCGACGGCCCCGTCGAGGAACGGCACCCGATCGGCAGCGCCCCCGCGACGGCGCGCTGCCCCACCTGCGGGGAAGCGTCCCCGCGCGTCATCACCGCGCCGATGCTCGGCCTCGCCGACCGCGGCCGCGTCGCCCTGATCGACCGCACCACGGCGACGGCCCACGAGCCGCAGGTCGTCTCCGCCCCGCCGCCGCGCCCGCTGCGCCCCGGCGGGCCGCCGCTGCACCCCGCCACCCGCGGCCTGCCGCGACCCTGACCGCCCCGCCCGCGTCCGCACCGACCCCGGGAGTGCCCGATGCCCAGGAACGTCTTCCCCCTCGACAGCACCAGGTCCTTCACCGACCAGCAGCTGACCGGCCACAACCGGTGGCACCCCGACATCCCGGCGCAGGTCCACGTCAAGCCCGGGGACACCTTCCGCGTCGACTGCCGCGAGTGGTTCGACGGCGCCATCCACAACGACGACTCCGCCGACGACATCCTCGACGCCCCGCTCGACGGGGTGCACGTGCTGTCCGGGCCGATCGCCCGTCGAGGGGGCGCAGCCGGGTGACCTGCTGATCGTCGACATCCTCGACGTCGGCCCGATCCCCCAGGAGGACTCCGGTCCACTGGCCGGGCAGGGCTGGGGCTACACCGGCGTGTTCGCCACCCGCAACGGCGGCGGCTTCCTCACCGAGCAGTTCCCCGACGCCTACAAGGTCATCTGGGACTTCCAGGGCGGGACGGCCACCTCCCGGCACGTCCCGGGGGTGTCGTTCACCGGGATCGTCCACCCCGGACTGATGGGGACCGCGCCCTCGCCCGAGCTGCTCGGCCGCTGGAACGCCCGCGAGCAGGCGCTGATCGACACCGCCCCGGACCGGGTGCCGCCACTGGCCCTGCCACCCAACCCCGACTCGGCGATCCTCGGCTCGCTGACCGGAGCCGACTTCGACCGGGCCGCCGCGGAGGCCGCGCGCACCGCACCGCCCCGGGAGAACGGCGGCAACCAGGACATCAAGAACCTCACCAAGGGCAGCCGCGTCTTCTACCCGGTGTTCGTCGACGGCGCGAACCTGTCGATGGGCGACCTGCACTTCTCCCAGGGCGACGGCGAGATCACCTTCTGCGGCGCCATCGAGATGGGCGGCTTCATCGACCTGCACGTCGACGTCATCAAGGGCGGGATGGCGACCTACGGCGTGAGCGAGAACGCGATCTTCGTGCCCGGCAACACCGACCCGCAGTACAGCGAGTGGATCGCGTTCTCCGGCACCTCGGTCACCCTCGACGGCGAGCAGCGCTACCTCGACTCGCACCTGTCCTACCAGCGGGCCTGCCTGCACGCGATCGACTACCTGACGAACTTCGGCTACTCCCCGATCCAGGCCTACATGATCCTCGGGGCCGCACCGATCGAGGGCAGGCTGTCCGGCGTCGTCGACATCCCGAACTCCTGCTCCACGGTCTACCTCCCGACCGGGATCTTCGACTTCGACGTCAAGCCCGGCAAGAACGGCCCGCACCGCATCGACCCGGGTCCGGGAGTCCCCCACTCGGTGGCCTGACCAGCGGGGCCCGTGGTCGTCGCGGGGGGCTGACCCCGGGACGCCCACGGGCCTGGCGTACTCTTCTCGGCATCTCCGCGGCGAGGGCGGGTGCACCTAGACCCGCCGTGATCGACGTGGGCCGATCCCGGTCGGCTCCTCGCCGCGCGCACCTGTCGCAGAACGTCTTTCGAGGAGCAAGCAGCCGTGGCCCAGACCCGCATTCCCGCCGAGACCCGGACCGAGTTCGGCAAGGGCGCCGCCCGTCGCACCCGTCGTGCCGGCAAGATCCCCGCCGTCCTCTACGGCCACGGGACCGACCCCGTCCACCTGTCGCTGCCGTCGCTGCAGTTCGCCGCGGTCGTCCGTGAGCAGGGCCGCAACGCCGTGCTCGAGCTCGACGTCGACGGTGCGCAGCCGCAGCTCGCGCTGACCAAGACCGTGGTCGTGCACCCGCTGCGCCCCTACATCGAGCACGTCGACCTGCTCGTCATCAAGCGTGGCGAGAAGGTCGAGGTCGAGCTCGACGTCGTCGTCACCGGCGAGGCCGCCCCCGGATCGCTGGTCACCCAGGACCTCAACACCGTCCTGGTCGAGGCCGACGTGCTGAACATCCCGGAGAACATCGAGATCTCCGTCGAGGACGCCGAGATCGGCACCCAGTACTTCGCCAAGGACCTGAAGCTCCCCGGCGGCGTCGAGCTGCGCACCGACGAGGAGTACCTCGTCGTGCAGATCGTCGCGGCCCCGACCGAGGAGGACCTCGAGGCCGAGGTCGACACCGAGGGTGCCGGCGTGATCGAGGAGCCGTCCGACGAGGAGCAGGCCGCCGAGGGCGAGAGCGACTCCGCCGAGGGTTCCGCGGACTCCGAGGGCGACTCCGAGTCCTCCGACAAGTGAGCCCGGGGCCGGGGCCGGCCCTCGTCGTCGGACTCGGGAACCCGGGTCCGGAGTACGAGGGCACCCGGCACAACGTCGGTACCCGCGTCGCCGCGCTGCTGGCGACGCGGGCCGGCGCCGGCCGGTTCTCCGCGCACAAGCGGTCGAACGCCGACATCGCGCAGGGCCGGCTCGCCGGTCGCCCGGTGACCGTGGCCGTCCCCCGGACGTACATGAACCTCTCCGGCGGCCCGGTCGCCGGGCTGGTGCAGTACTTCTCGATCCCGCCGACCGAGGTGATCGTCGTCCACGACGAGCTGGACCTCGACTTCGGCGTGATCCGCCTCAAGCGCGGCGGCGGCGAGGGCGGGCACAACGGCCTGCGCTCGATCAGCAAGGCGCTCGGCACGAAGGACTACCTGCGCGTGCGGTTCGGCATCGGTCGGCCACCGGGTCGTCAGGACCCGGCGGACTACGTGCTCAAGCGGTTCTCCGGTGTGGAGAACAAGGAGCTCGACCTCGGTCTGGACCTCGCCGCGGACGCCGCCGAGGCCCTGCTGTCCGAGGGGCTGGAGGCGGCGCAGAACCGGTTCCACCCGCTGTCGGGCTGAGCCCGTCCTCCACGAGAACCCCGGTCCCGCCGGGACCGGGGCTCTCGTGCGTCCGGGTCAGCGGCGGGCGGTGAGCAGGTCCGCCGTCGCGGCGCGGCGGAGCTTCCCGGACGGGGTCTTGGGCAGGCTCCCCGGGGCCAGGACCGCGACCTCGGCGGGTCGTACCCCCACCGCGGAGACGACACGGCGGATCACGTCGTCGCGGATCCTGCGCACGGTGTCGGCGTCGGTGTCCCCACGGGCCTCGACCGCGACGGCGAACGACTCCCGGTGCCGCCCCTCACCCGCGGCCATCCGGACCGCGACGACGTTGCCCGCGCGCACGCCCTCGGCCGCACCGGCGGCCCGTTCGATGTCGGTCGGGTAGATGTTACGACCACCCATGATGATCACGTCCTTGGTGCGGCCGCACACGACGACGGCGCCCTCGGGTGTCAGGTAGCCCTCGTCGCCGGTGTCGAACCAGCCGTCCCGGTCCTGGGTGGCCACCGGGCCGTCGACGGTGAGGTAGCCCGGCGTCACGGCGTCGCCGCGCAGGTGCAGCACCCCGACCTCCCGGGGTCCCAGCACGCGACCACCGCTGCCGACGACCTTCACCTCGATCCCGGGCAGCGGCGGTCCGAGCTCGGGGAACTCCCGCACCGGACCGGCGCCCGCGGGCTCGGCACGCCGGTGCGCCTCCAGCGACTCGGCGTCGACCCGGTCGACCGTCAGTCCGGTGTGGACGGGCGCGAAGGACACCCCGAGCGCGGTCTCGGCCATCCCGTAGGCGCACAGCACCGACTCCGGCCGGAGCCCGAAGCGGGCGCCGGCGTCGGTGAACGCCGCCACCGCGGCCGGGTCGACCGGCTCGGCGCCGTTGAGGGCGATGCGCAACGTGGACAGGTCGAGCGCGCCGTCGTCGACCCGGGCGAGCTGGCGGGCCAGCACGGCGTAGGCGAAGTTCGGGGCCGCGGTGACGGTCCCGCCGTAGGACGAGATCAGCTCGGCCCACAGTCGCGGGCGGCCCAGGAAGTCCGCCGGGGTGACGGTGACCAGGTCCAGCCCGACCGTCATCGGGACGGTCAGGAACCCGACCATGCCCATGTCGTGGAACAGCGGCAGCCACGACACCATCCGGTCGCTCGCGACGTCCAGTGCGGACGCGGTCACCATCGCCCCGATGTTGGCGTGCAGGTTCGCGTGGGTGATCCGCACCGCCTTCGGGGCCGCGGTGGAACCGCTCGTGAGCTGCAGCAACGCGGTGTCACCCTCGTCGGCGACGGCGGCGTCCGCGACGAACGCGGCCGGGTCGCCGGTCAGCGAGTCGAGCATCCGGAACGGGATGCCGCGCTCGGTCAGGACGGGGGCGAGGGCGTCGAACGGCGGGCCGATCAGCACCATCGCGGCGTCGATCATCGTCAGCGTGGCGACGGTGTCGGCGGCCCACTCGGCCAGGTCGGTGCGCGGGGTCGGCTGGTGCAGCATCGTCACGCTGCCGCCGCACAGCCACACCGCCTGCGCGGCCGGGGCGATCGCCGCGGGCTCCCCGGCCAGCACCCCGACCGCGCCGCCGAACGGGAGGGCCGGGCCACCGTCGTCGCCGGGGCGTCGCAGGGCGTCCGCGATCCCGCGAGCCGTCCCGTGCACCTCCGCCCAGGAACGCCGCACGGGTTCGCGCGGCTCCCCCGTCGTCATCCCGCGGGCGGACCCGTCGGGGCCGGTCGCGGACTCCAGCAACGTCGCCAGGAATCGGGACATGCGCCCGAATGTAGCGACGAACCGCCCGTGCGTGGCGGCACGATCGGCGACCGGTGCGGCCCTGCCGCGCCCGCGTAGCATCCGACCGCATGGCCGAGCCGCAGACCGACCCCGCTCCCGCAGCGCTCTCCGCTGCCGTCGACGCCGTCCTGCCGGGCGCGCGCACGGACCTCGAGGCGTTGGTCCGCATCCCGAGCATCTGGGCCGACCCGGCGCACGCCGAGGACACCCGGCGCTCGGCGGACGCGGTCGCCGCGCTGGCCCGCGACGCCGGTGCCGCATCGGTCGAGGTCCTCTCCGCCGACGGCGGGGCCCCGGCCGTCGTCGCGCACTGGCCCGCGCCCGAGGGCGCGCCCACGGTGATGCTCTACGCCCACCACGACGTCCAGCCCACCGGCGGCGACGACGAGTGGACCAGCCCGCCGTTCACCCCGACCGAGCGCGACGGCCGGCTCTACGGTCGCGGCGCCGCCGACGACAAGGCCGGCGTGATGACCCACCTCGCCGTGCTGCGCGCCTACGACGGGAAGCCCCCGGTCGGGGTCGTGCTGTTCATCGAGGGCGAGGAGGAGTCCGGCTCCCCCACCCTGACCGCGCTGCTCGCCGAGCACCACGCGAAGCTGGCCGCCGACGTCATCGTGATCGCCGACGCCGCGAACCCGGCCGTCGACGTCCCGGCGCTGACCACCAGCCTGCGCGGTCTGGTCGACGTCGTCGTCGAGGTGTCGATGCTGGAACGACCGGTGCACTCCGGGGTCTACGGCGGCCCGGTCGGCGACGCGCTCACCGCGCTGTGCCGCACCCTGGCCACCCTGCACGACGACAAGGGCGAGGTCGCCGTCCCCGGCCTGGTGCGCGGCAGCTCCGACGCACCCGACCCGGACGAGGCCACCTACCGTTCCGACGCCGGCCTGCTCGACGGTGTCGAGCTGCTCGGCACCGGGTCGATCCCGGACCGGGTCAACCACGCCCCCGCCGTCGCGGTGCTGGGGATCGACGCGCCGAAGGTCGCCGAGGCCGCCAACGTGCTGCTCCCCCGGGCCCGGGCGATGGTCAGCATGCGGCTGGCCCCCGGCCAGGACGCCCGCGAGGCACAGCAGGCGCTCGCCGGGCACCTGGAGCGCAACGTGCCGTGGGGCGCGCACGTGTCGGTGACCCCGGGCGGCGGGGTCGCGGAGCCGTTCAGCCTGTCCTCGACCGGTGAGGTCTACGACCACGCCCGAGCCGCGTTCTCGGCCGCCTACGGCAACGACGCGGTCGAGACCGGCATCGGCGGGTCCATCCCGTTCATCGCCGAGTTCGCCAGGACGTTCCCGGGCGCGGCGGTGCTGGTCACCGGCGTCGGGGACCCGGCCAGCCGCTGGCACGGGATCGACGAGAGCCTGCACCTGGGCATGTTCGGGCGCGGAGTGCTGGCCGAGGCGCTGCTGCTGGCGCGGCTGGGCGGGCGCGGCTGAGAGCCGCGCCCGGACCCGTCACAGCGGGGCCGCGACCGGCGACGCCGCCGTCTCCAGCGCCGCCGACGCGGTCGCCGCGGTC
The DNA here is from genome assembly GCF_008369905.1 of Pseudonocardia sp. EV170527-09. NCBI lineage: Bacteria > Bacillati > Actinomycetota > Actinomycetes > Pseudonocardiales > Pseudonocardiaceae > Pseudonocardia > Pseudonocardia sp. EV170527-09. The sequence continues at coordinate 52,390 of NZ_VRMC01000026.1, read as the reverse complement.
GGCTCCCACTGCCCCGCGTCCCCGGCACCCAGCAGGGCGAGCACGCCGCGCCTGCCGTGCAACGGCTGCGCCGGGCCGGTGACCCCGGCCGCGGCCAGCCGGGCCGCGGCGACGCCGTCGACCACCGCGTCGGCCTGGGACCGTGCGTGCAGCGCGGCGCCCCCGGCGTCGCCCGCCACCCCGGTGACCTGGGTGGCGGAGAGCCCGAGGGCGTGCAGCACGACCCGGGGCGACGAGGCCGCCGCGACGGCGGCGGCCAGCGCCGCGGCCACCCGGACGACCGCGCGGGAGGGCACCTCCAGCACCCGCGCCAGGTCGAGGGCGACGCCGGCCCCGGCGACGGCGGGCGCCACCGCGTCGGCGCCGTCCCCGCAGGCCAGGGCGGCGGCCACCGCCGCGGTGACCGCCGGATCGTGCTCGCTCCCCAGCGCGCGCGCCACCACCAGGGCCCGGCGGCGCGGGTCGGCCTCGTGCGGGGTGTCGTCCAGAGCGGACCGTCCCCGGTCGGCCAGGTGACCCAGCAGCTCCGCTGCCCGCGGACCGGGCCGGACCGCGCGCTCCGCGACGAGCTGCGCCAGCGCCGGGTCGGCCCCGGCGACCGGGACCACGGACTCCGGTGCCCGGCGGGCCGGCTCCCGGTCGGGCGTGGTCGCGGCCAGCAGCGCGGGCACCCAGCCGGGGCCGGTGGCCCGGCACGCCCGCTCCAGCTCCGCGGCGCGCCCGGGCAGGACCGGCTCGACCAGCGCGCGGGCCTTCGCCGCCAGGTCGTCGTCGGTCATCGGGCGGGCCAGGCTCCCCCGGACGTGCTCCACGGTGTGCTGCAGCCATGCGTCCTCGACCCGGATCCGCAGGCGGGCGGCGTCGCGGGCGCAGTCGTCGACGGCGTCGAAGTGGACCAGCGAGCGGAGCCGGACGGCCTCGTCGCTGCGCACCAGGTCGTCGTCGTAGGCGGGGAGGCCGACCTGCCCGAGGAGGAGACCGGCCGCCATGCCGTGCGCGGTGGAGAAGCGGGCCTGCAGTCCGTCGGCCGGGTCGGGGTTGCCGGTGAGCTCGGGGACGAGCGGGTGGCAGACGAGCTCGATCTCCTCGATCGCGTGGGTGTCACCGCCCGGGAACCCGGTGTGCAGGGCCTCGGCGGCCTCGATCGCCGGGTGGGTCACGATGCCGCAGGGGTAGGGCTTGAAGGTGTTCGCGCACAGCTCCCACCGCGTGCCGAGGTCGTCGAGGAGCTCGCCGGGCCGGAACACCCCGGCGGCGAGCCGGGTCGCGAGTCCCGCCGGGCCGGTGAGGACGTCACCCGGCCACGGGGCGTCGTCGACGGCGGCCTGCACCGCACGCAGCCCGACGACGGCCGCCTGCCCGGGGTGGAACGGCTTGGTCATCGACCCGAAGCCCTCCCGGTTGCCGACCGGGCCGCCCGCCGCGAGCGCCACCGCGACGGCGAGGCGGTCCGCGTCGAGCCCCCGCAGCAGGCCCGCCGTGACCGCGGCGCCGACCGGGCCGCAGGTGCCGGTGATGTGCCAGCCGGCGTCGTAGTGCTCGGGCGAGATCGCGTTGCCCAGCCGCAGCTGTGCCTCGACGCCCCAGGCCACGGCGGTGAGCACCTCGTCGGAGTCGCGGGCCGCCGGCCCGTCCTGCAGGGCGACGAGCGTCGCCAGCTCGACGGCGCCGGGGTGGATCACGGTGCGCAGGTGGGTGTCGTCGAAGTCGTCGAGGTGCGCGGCGAGCCCGGTGGCCAGGGCGGCGTCGAGCGGGTGGAGCCGCTCGGGACGGCCGGGGACGACCGCGTCACCGCCCGGCGCCATCGCGACCGACGCCGCGACGACCGCGTCCACGGCCGGGGCGCCGGCCGCACCGACGGCGGTGGCGACGACGTTGGCGACGGTGCGCCGGGCGGCGGCGAGCACCTCGTCCGGCAGCGGACCGGTCCGGTCGAGGATCCGCCGGACGAGGGTCTGCAGGGGGTGGGACACGGTTCTCTCCTGGGTCGTGGGGTGCGGGGTGGGGCGGCCGGTCACAGTCCGACCAGTGGGGCCATGAGCAGGACTCCGACGACGAGCACAGCCACGCCGACGATGTCGAAGACGACGCCGCTGCGGATCATCTTCGTGAGGGGGACGAGGCCCGAGCCGTAGACGATGGCGTTGGGCGGGGTCGAGACCGGGAGCATGAACCCGTACCCGGCCGCGGCGGTCGCGACGAGCCCGGGGATCAGCGGGTCGACGCCGATGGCGACCGCGATCGGGACCACGATCGGCACGACGATCCCGGCGCTCGCGGTGTTGCTGGTCGTCTCGGACACGAGCAGGGCCATGACGGCCGCCAGCACCGTCACCGCCACCAGCGACGACACCCCGAGCCCGGTGGCGATGCCGTCGCCGAAGGTCCGCGCGAGACCGGTCTCCGAGGACATCGACCCGAGCACGGTGCCGGCGCCGAAGAGCAGGATCACCCCCCAGTCGATCTTCACCGCCTCGGCCCAGGTGAGCGTCGGGACGAGGCCACCACCGTTCGCGGACCGCGCCGGCAGGAGGAACAGCAGGGTGGCCGCGAAGACGGCCGCGACCCCCTCCGTCACGTGCTCGGTGAGCCAGAGCACGGGCGCGGTGTCCTCGCCGATCACGGCCCCGAGGACACCCGGGGTGGTCCAGAGCACGACGGCGACACCGAACGCGACGACGGTGTTCTTCTCCCCGCGGGTCACACCGCCCAGCGACGCCCGCTGCTCGGCGACGAACTCGGCGGCGCCCTCGAGCCGGGTGACCTCGGGCCGGTTGAGCAGGAGCAGCAGCACGGCCAGCACCACGAACATGACCAGCACGATGGGCAGGAACATCGTCACCCACTCGACGAAGCCGATGGTGCGGCCGGTCTGCGACTCGATCAGGTCGCGGCCGATCAGCTGGTGCGGTGCGCCCACCGGCGTGATGAGACCCCCGATCGACGCTCCGTAGGCGATCATCAGCATCACCGACGTCGCCCAGCGCGAGCGCGACAGGTCCGGGCCGCCCTCGCGGGTGCTGACCGTGCTCACCGAGCGGACGATGCCGATCCCGATCGGCAGCAGCATCGCCACGGTCGCGGTGTTGGACACGAACGCCGAGATCGCCGCCGCCAGCACGCCGAACGCGATCATGGTCCGCACCGGGGATCCGGCGATGCCCGGGACCGAGAGCGCACGGAGGGCGATCCGGCGGTCGAGCCCGTGCACGCTCATCGCCCGGGCGATCACGAAGCCGCCGAGGAAGACGAAGATCGTGTCGGTCCCGAAGGCCCCGAGCACGGTCTCCTCGTCGGCGACGCCGAGGAAGACGCACAGCAGGACCGCGAAGACCGCCGTCACCGCCAGCGGCAGCGCCTCGGTGACCCACCAGACCATGACCAGCACGAACACCGCCGCGAGTGCCCGCTGGGGCCAGACGAGCCCGTCCGCGAGCAGGAGGACCGCGAGGAACCCGAGCGGCCCGACGGGCAGCCCGATCCGGGCGCGCACGGTGTCGAAACGGCTGCTCCCGGTCGACCGGTCCGCCTCGGGTGCCTCCGCCGCATCGGCGCGAGGCCCTGACTGCACTGCCATAGTGCCCACCTTTCGGAACGGTGTCTCGTAATACGGGCACCGTAGACGACGGGTGGACGCACGGGCAACGGTCGGCCCTGCGGGACGTCGTTAAGCTCCGGCCCCGTGGAGGCACGACGCGACGACGCCGGGGAGCAGGCCACCGGGGGCGGGGTCCAGTCGATCGACCGGGCCGTCGCGATCCTGTCCGTCTTCTCCCGCGCCCGGCCGATCGCCGGGATCACCGAGATCGCCCGGCTCACGGGATTGACCCGGGGCACGACCCACCGCCTGGTGAGCGCACTCGCCAGCCACGGCTTCATGGCCCAGGCGCCGGGGTCGACCGCCTACTCCCTCGGCCCACGGCTGCTCGGACTCGGCGAGGTCGCCCGCGAGCAGCTGTCGCTGGAGTCACAGGCCGTGCCGATCATGACGAGGCTCCGCGACCGGACCGGGGAGACCGTCGGGCTGCACGTGCTCGACGCCGAGCCCAGCCGCCGGACCATCGCCCAGGTGGAGTCCCAGCAACCGCTGCGCCGCATCTACACCGACCTCGGTGCTCCCCGGCCCCCGCACGAGGGCGCGCCCGGCAAGGCACTGCTCGCCCACGTCGACCCCGGTCGGCTCGCCGCGGCCCGCGGCCGGCTCGCCGGGGACCCCTCCGCGCAGGAACGGCTGGACCGGCAGATCGAGCAGGTGCGCCACGACGGCTACGCGATCTCGCTGGAGGAGCGCGTCCCCGGGGTCGTCGCCGTGGCCGTGCCCGTCTTCGACCACACCGGTGCGGTCGCCGCGCTGTCGGTGTCGGTGCCGGCCGTCCGGGCCGGGCGCGACGAGCTCGTCGGATTCGTCCCGATGCTCCGCGAGGCGGCCGACGAGCTCTCCGCCCGGCTCGGCGGGAGCGGTCCGCCGCCCGCGTCGCCGGGCTGATGCGCGCGCCCCGCGTGCGGGCCGCGCCGGGCGGGTACCCGCGGTCATGAAGTTCGGCATCGCCACGTTCGTGACCGACGAGGGCATCCGCCCCGGACCACTGGGCCGTGCGCTGGAGGAGCGCGGCTTCGACTCGGTGTTCCTCGCCGAGCACTCGCACATCCCCACCAGCCGCGAGTCCCCCTACCCCGGCGGCGGTGACCTGCCGCGGGTCTACTACCGCACGCTCGACCCGTTCGTCGCGCTCACCGCGATGGCCGGGACGACCACCGACCTGCTCCTCGGCACCGGCATCGCGCTGCTGCCCCAGCGCGACGTCATCCACACCGCCAAGCAGACCGCGAGCCTGGACCTGGTGTCGGGCGGGCGGCTGCTGTTCGGCGTCGGGGCCGGGTGGAACCGCGAGGAGATCCGCAACCACGGCGTCGACCCCCGGGTCCGCGGGCCGCTCATGACCGAGCAGCTCCACGCGCTGCGGGCACTGTGGACCGAGGACGAGGCCGAGTTCCACGGCGAGCACGTCGACATCGCGCGTTCGTACTGCTGGCCGAAGCCGGTCCGGACCCCGCCGATCTACCTGGGCGGCGAGAGCGAGGCCGCGCTGAACCGGCTCGCCGAGGTCGGCGACGCCTGGCTGCCGCGCTCCCACACCTCCGTCGACGAGATCCGCCGGGTCCGCGCCGACCTGGCCGAACGCGGCAAGCCCGACGTGCCGACGACGGTCTTCGGCGGGAAGCCCGACCCCGACGTCGTCGCCGGGTACGCCGAGGCGGGCGTCGAGCGGGTCACCTTCCTGCTCCCGACCCTGCCGGAGTCCGAGACCCTCACGAAGCTCGACGAGCTGGCGCAGGTGGTCCGGCGGTCGGGCTGACCCCGATCGGCGGAGACCCGGTCGCCGGCGCGGGGCAGAATGACCGGTGATGTCGATCCGGCTGCTCGGCCCCGTCACCGACGCCGGCGGGCGTGACCTGCTGCCCGCCGGCGCCCGGGTACGGGGTCTGCTCGCCCGGCTCGCGCTCGACGCCGGGCACCCCGTCGACACCGCGACGCTGGTCGACGCGCTGTGGGGCGATGACCCACCGTCGACGGCGAACGCGCTCCAGTCGCTGGCGACCCGGCTGCGCCGCGCGATCGGCGCCGAGCGGGTGCGGACCGCGACCGGCGGCTACCTGCTCGCCGTCGACCCGGACGCGGTGGACGCGCTGCGGTTCGCCGCGCTCCGCCGGGCCGCGGCGGCCGAGCCCGACAACGGCCGCGCCAGCGCCCTGCTCAGCGAGGCCCTGGGTCTGTGGCACGGTCCGCCCCTGGGCGGGCTGAACGGGCTCGCGTTCACCGGGCCGGCCGCCACCCGGCTCGCCGGCGCCCGCGCGGGCGCCGCCGAGGAGCTGGCCGCCCGCGGGCTCGCGGCAGGGACCCCCACCGCGGGTCTGGACGCGCTGACCGCGGTCCTCGCCGAGCAGCCGCTGCGGGAGACCACCGCCGTCGCGCTCGCCCGCGGGCTGCACGGGGCCGGGCGGCGGGCCGACGCGCTGGCCGTGCTGGACCGGACCCGGGCCGCGCTGGCCGAGGAGCTCGGCGTCGACCCGGGCCCGGAGCTGCTGCGGACCCGCACCGAGCTGCTGCGCGACGACCCGCCCGCCGCCGCGATCCCCGTACGGCGACCGGCGCCACCGCCGGACCGGCCCCGGCCGGTGGCGCTCACCTCGTTCGTCGGCCGCGAGAAGGACCTGGCCCGGGTACGGTCGCTGCTCGGCTCGGCGCGGCTGGTGACCGTGGTCGGGCCGGGCGGGGCCGGGAAGACCCGCCTGTCCCAGGAGGCCGTCCGGGACGTCGGCTCGGCCGTCGCCGTGGTCGAGCTGGCCGCGTTGACCGGCGGTGACCAGGTGGTTCCGGCCGCGCTGCACGCCGTCGGCGGGGCGGAGCTGTCGGTCACGGACCGGGACGGGCCGGACGCCCGGGCGCGGCTGGTGTCCGCGCTGACCGGTCGCGAGCTGGTGCTGCTGCTGGACAATTGCGAGCACCTGGTCGACGACGTCGCGGGCCTCGTCCACGAGCTGCTCGCCCGGCTGCCCGGGCTGCGGGTGCTGACGACCAGCCGGGAGCCCCTCGGCGTTCCGGGCGAGGTCCTGCACCCGCTCGGGTCGCTGGAGCCGGCGCAGGCGACGCGGCTGTTCGCCGAGCGCGCCGTCGCCGTCCGGCCGGACCTCGACCCGGCCGACCACGCCCCGGCCGTCGCCGAGATCTGCCGTCGTCTCGACGGTCAGCCGCTGCCCATCGAGCTCGCGGCGGCCCGGGTGCGCAGCATGAGCCCGGCCGAGATCGCCGACCGGCTCGCCGACCGCTTCCGGTTGCTGGTGTCCGGTGCCCGGACCGTGCTACCCCGCCACCAGACGCTGCGGGCGGTCGTCGACTGGAGCTGGGACCTGCTCTCCCCCGCCGAGCGGGCGCTCGCGACCCGGTTCGGGGTGTTCGCCGGCCCGGTCGACGCCGGCACCGTCGAGGCCGTCTGCGGCGACGACGCATTCGACCTGCTCCCGGCACTGGTGGAGAAGTCGCTGGTCGTCCCGGTGGACGGGGCGGAGGACGGTGCGACCCGCTACCGGATGCTGGAGACGATCCGCGAGTACGCGGCCGCACGGCTGGCCGACGCGCCGGACCACGACGCCGTGACCGCGGCGCACGCCGACCACCTGCTCGCGGTGCTGGAGCCCGGGGAGCCGCGGCTGCGCGGCGGTGACCAGCTCGACCAGCTCGCCGTCGTGCGGCGGACGGAGGGCGAGGCCGTCCGCGCGCTGGACCGCGCCGTCGACGCCGGCGACGGCCCCCGGGCGCACCGGTTGTTCGCGGCCCTGGCCTGGAGCTGGATGATCCGCGGCGACCTCGGGTCGCTGAAGCGCTGGTCCGACCGGGTCGCGACGGTCCCGGCGACCACACCGGCCGCCGCGGTCGCGGTCACCCGCACGATCCGGGCGACGGTCCACATCGGGTTCGGCGACGATCCGGGCGCCGCGCAGGCCGAGCTGGACGCCGTCGTCGCGCTGTGGTCGGAGCTGCCCGAGCCGCGGCACCCGATCGTCGAGCTCGCACCGCCCACCGGGCTGCTGTTCGGCGAAGGGGACCGCTCCGCGCTCGCGGCCATCGCCGACGGCGACGGCGACACCTGGCTGCGGGCGACGGCGTCGCAGATCATCGCCGCGCACGCCGAGAACGCCGGCGACCTCGGCACACAGCGAGTCCGGCTGCGGGACGCACACGACCTGTTCGCCCGGACCGGGGACCGCTTCGGGCTCGGGATGACGACGTTCGCACTCGGCGAGCTGGAGGACTACGCGGGGGACACCGATGCCGCCCGCCGGGCCTGGTCCGAGGCGGTGGCGCTGTCCGCGGAGCTCGGCAACGCCGACGACGTCCCGCAGTTCCACCTGCAGCTGGCCCGGCTCGCCGCCCGCCACGGCGACGAGATCGTGGCCCGCGAGCACCTGCGCCTGGCCTTCGCCCAGGACATCCCCGACGACCTCCGTGCGGGCTTCGGCCTGCGGTGGGGACGGGCCGAGGTCGAGCTGCGGCTCGGGAATCCGGACGAGGCCCTGGAGCTGCTCCGCGAGTGCGACGTGCCGGTCCTGCCCGGCCCCGGACGGTTCCAGCGGGAGGCCGCGACCCACACGCTCATCGCGTCGGCACTGATGGCCCTCGGCCGCCCGGACGAGGCCCGCGAGCGGCTGGAGCAGGCCGGGAAGGCCGCCGTCGCCGCCGACGACGGGCCGGTCCTCGGTGTGGTCGCCGAGACCTCCGCTCGGTGGGCCCTGGACGCGGGGGACGCGGAGCGGGCCGGTGAGCTGCTCGGCGTCGCCCTGGCCCGCCGTGGGGCGCTGCACCTGGGGCTGCCCGAGGTCGTGGCGACGCTGGAGGGGGTCCGCGCGCGGCTGGGCCCGGCCGCGGCCGACGCTGCGGTCGACCGTGGCCGGGCCTGGAGCCGGGACGCACCCCCGGTGCCGTGAGCGCTCAGGTGCGGCGGCGGTAGAGCGCCACGGCCAGCGGCGCGAAGACCACGACCAGGCCCGCGGAGGTCAGCAACGACACCGTCGCCGCGCCTCCCGCCGGCGCGCCGTCGAGCAGGGCGCGCACGGCGTCCGCGGTCCGCGAGACCGGGTTGACCGCGACGAAGCCCTGCAGCCAGCCGGGCATCGTCTGGGTCGGGACGAACACCGAGCTGGCGAAGGTCAGCGGCAGCATGATCAGCGCGGACAGTCCCTGCACCGAGCGGGGCTGCTTCACGACCATCGCGAGTGCGGTGAACACCCAGCAGAGGCCGAACGCGAACGCGACGACCAGCCCGAACGCGGCGAGGATCCCGAGCGGACCCGACGGGGTGCGGTAGCCGAGCGCGAACCCGAACGCCAGCATGATCACCCCGGAGGTCAGGTAGCGGACGAGGTCCGCGCCGATCGCGCCGACCAGTGGGGCGGCGCGGGAGATCGGCAGGCTGCGGAAGCGGTCGAAGATCCCGGTCTTGAGGTCCTCGGCCAATCCCACGCCGGTGCCCGCGGAGGCGAACACCACCGTCTGGAGCAGCACACCGGGCAGGGCGTAGTGCAGGTACTCCGTGCTGTTGCCGGCTATCGCGCCGCCGAAGACGTAGACGAACAGCAGCAGGAAGATCACCGGCTGCAGGGTGACGTCGATCAGTGCCTCCGGCGAGTGGATCGTCTTCACGATCCCGCGGCGGGCCAGCGACAGCCCGTGCCGCAGCGTCGAGGGCAGCAGCGGGGCCGAGGTGGACGCCCGGCCGGAGCTCGGGGCGGTGGGCGGGGTGTCGAGGGTGGCGGTCATCGGGGGCCTCCGGAGGTGGTCTCGGCCGCGTGGCCGGTGAGGGAGAGGAAGACGTCGTCGAGGCTGGGGAGCCGCAGGCCGATCTCGGCGACGGCGACGCCCTCGGCGACCAGCCGGTCCTCGGTGCGGCGCAGCGCGCCGTGGTCGGCGACGGCCGCGGTGACCTCCCCGGACGGCTCGACCGTCGGCTCGGCGCCGGTCTCCTGGGCGACGACGGCGGCGACCAGCGGCACCTCGCGCGGCAGCTCGGCACGGACGTGCAGGCGTCGGCCGCCGGCCCGCGACTTCAGCTGGGCGGCCGTGCCGGAGGCGATGACCCGCCCCTGGTCCAGGACGACGAGGTCGTGCGCGAGCTGGTCGGCCTCCTCCAGGTACTGGGTGGTGAGCAGGACGGTGACACCGTCCTCGGCGAGTCGCCGCACGGCGTCCCACACCTCGTTGCGGTGCAGCGGGTCCAGTCCGGTGGTGGGCTCGTCGAGGAACAGCACCTCGGGGCGTCCGACGAGACTCGCGGCCAGGTCGAGCCGGCGGCGCATGCCGCCGGAGTAGGTTCCGGCACGGCGCCCGGCGGCGTCGGCGAGCCCGAAGCGGTCGATCAGCTCGGCGGCGCGGGCCCGGGCGGCCGCCCGCGGCAGATCGAGCAGCCTGCCGATCAGGTAGAGGTTGTCGCGGCCGGTCAGGGCCTCGTCGACGGCGGCGTACTGGCCGGTGAGGCCGATCAGGGAGCGGACCCCGGCGGCGTCGCCGACGACGTCGCGGCCGAGCACCGCCGCCCGGCCGGCCGACGGCGGGAGCAGCGTGGCCAGCATGCGGACGGTCGTCGTCTTGCCGGAGCCGTTGGGGCCGAGCAGGCCCAGGACCTGTCCGCGCCCGGCGGAGAAGGAGATCCCGTCGACGGCGCGGACCTCACCGAAGGTCCGGACCAGCCCGTCGACCTCGATTGCGGGAGTGTTCATGCCGCCGAGCGTGCGCCCGGGTGCTGACACGGACCTGGTACGGCGCTGACACGGCTGCGGCCGCGGACTGTGGGCGGTGGGCGGTGGGCGGCATCGGCACGGGCCCGGTCCCGTCGCCACCCCCCGACCGTGGCGACGGAACCGGCCCGTCCATCCCCCCGCGCCTCCGGCGAGGCTCCCCAGCCCGCCGTGACGCGAGTACGACGGTATCGGCACGCCAGGGGCCGCGGATCGGTCGAACTACCGATCTCTTACCCGGGGTCTCTCCTACCAGGGTAGGAGAGACCCCTCACCCCTCGGCGCGCTCGGCGGCCTCGAGCCACTCCAGCTCGACGCTCTCGCGCTCGGCGACGACGGCCTTCAGCTCCCGGTCCAGCTCCATCAGCCGGCCGGGCTCGGTCGCGGCCTCGGCCAGCTTGGCGTGCAGCTTCTCCTCCTGCGCGGTGAGCTGCCCCATCCGCCGCTCCAGGCGCTGGGCGTCCTTGCGGGCGGCCCGCTGCTCCGCGGCGCTCGCCTTCGGCCCGGCCGCCTGCGCGACGGGCGCTCCCGCAGTGACCGGTGCGGTCGGTGCGGCCCCCGGCCCACGGCCCATGGCGGCGCGGCGGGTCAGGTACTCACCGATCCCGCCGGGCAGGTGGGTGAGCCGCCCGTCGCCGAACAGGGCGACGACCTGGTCGCAGACGCGCTCGGTGAGGTACCGGTCGTGGCTGACGACCACCAGCGTGCCCGGCCAGCCGTCGAGGAGGTCCTCCAGCCCGGCGAGGGTGTCGACGTCGAGGTCGTTGGTGGGCTCGTCGAGCAGCAGGACGTTGGGCTCGTCCATCAGCAGCCGGGTCAGCTGCAGCCGCCGTCGCTCGCCACCGGACAGGCGTCCGACCGGGGTCCACTGGCGGGCCGCGGGGAAGCCGAGCCGCTCCAGCACCTGCGACGCGGTCATCTCCTGCTTGCCGAACCGCACGTACTTGGCGACGGCCTCGGTGGCCTCCAGCACGCGCATCTCGGCGGGCAGGTCGACGAGCTCCTGGGACAGCTGCGCCATCTTCACGGTGCTGCCCTGGATGCGCCTGCCCGAGTCGAGCGCGCGCTCCCCGGACAGGGCGCGCAGCAGCGTCGTCTTGCCGGAGCCGTTGATCCCGACGATGCCGACCCGGTCGCCCGGGCCGAGCCGCCAGGTCACGCCGTCGAGCAGGGTGCGCCCGGCGACGGAGACGGTCGCGTCCTCCAGCTCCAGCACGGTGCGGCCGAGCCGGTTGGTCGCGAACGCCATCAGCTCGACGGTGTCGCGCGGCGCGGGCACGTCGGCGATCAGGGCCTCGGCGGCCTCGATCCGGTACCGGGGCTTCGACGTCCGGGCGGGCGGGCCGCGACGCAGCCAGGCCAGCTCCTTGCGGGCCAGGTTGCGGCGGCGCTGCTCGGCGGCGTCGGCCTGCCTGCCGCGCTCGGCCCGGGCGTAGACCCAGTCGGCGTAGCCACCGGTGTAGGACTCGACCCGGCCGTTCGCGACCTCCCAGGTGCGGGTGCAGACGGTGTCGAGGAACCAGCGGTCGTGGGTGACGACGACGAGTGCGATCCGCCGCGACGTCAGGTGCGTCGCGAGCCAGCCGATGCCCTCGACGTCGAGGTGGTTGGTCGGCTCGTCGAGGACGACGAGGTCGAGCTCCCCGATCAGCGCCGCGGCGAGCGCGACCCGGCGCTTCTCGCCACCGGACAGGCCGTCGGTGGGCCGCTCGATGTCGGAGATGGCGAGCCCGTCGAGGACGTCGCGGACCCGGGCGTCGGCGGCCCACTCGTGGTCGGCGCCGTACTCGGCGAGGACGATGTCGCGCACCGTCGACCCGGCGGGGAAGCGGTCGTGCTGCACCAGGTGCGCCATCCGCAGGCCGCCGAGGCGGCTGACCCGGCCGCCCTCGACCGGGCGGTCGCCGGTGATCACGTCGAGCAGGGTCGACTTCCCGCCGCCGTTGAGGCCGACGACACCGATCCGGTCGCCGCGCTCGACGCCGAGCGAGACGCCGTCGAGCAGGACGCGGGAGGCGTCACCGGGCACGTGCGCGGTGACGTTCTCCAGGTTGAGCAGGTTCTCGGGCAACTACGTCTCCACCGTCGGGAAGGTCAGGCACGGACCGGGGGCCATGAGCCGGAGCTCGAGGGGCCGCCGCGGTCGGGGGGGTGGTCGCCGCCCGTCTCCGAGGTGTCGACGATGCGGGCGCCGCCGGCCGGGCCGTGGGCGACCCGCACCGTGCGGCACACCCCCATGCCGGCGAGCTCGGTCGCCACCTCCACCGCGGAGTCGGCGTCGGCGCACAGGAACGCGCACGTCGGCCCGGAGCCGGACACCAGACCGGCGAGCGCTCCGGCGTTGACCCCGGCACGCAGGGTGCGGCGCAGGTCCGGGGCCATCGAGACGGCGGCGACCTGCAGGTCGTTGCCCAGGTTCAGCGCGAGCCGGCGTGGGTCACCCGAGGACAGTGCCTCCAGGACGGGCTCGACCGGCCGCTCGGTGATCGGGCCGTCGCCGCGCAGCCGGTCCAGCTCGGAGAACACCGCCGGGGTGGACAGCCCACCACGGGCCAGCGCGATCACCCAGTGCAGCCGGTGCCGGGCGAGCACCGGGATGATCTTCTCGCCACGGCCGGTGCCGAGCGCGGTGCCGCCGTGCAGACCGAACGTGACGTCCGATCCGAGCTCCGCGGCCAGCTCGGACAGATCGTCGCGGCCCAGCTCCAGCCGCCACAGCGACGACAGCGCGACGAGCGTGCCCGCCGCGTCGGCGGAGCCGCCCGCCATCCCGCCCGCGACCGGGATGCCCTTGCGCAGGGTCACCCGCACGTCCGGGGCGCGCCCGGCCCGCTCCGCGAGCAGCTCGACCGCCCGCCAGGCCAGGTTGGTGGCGTCCAGCGGCACCTCGGCCACGCCGTCGCCGTGCACCTCCAACGCGGGCTCCTGCGCCGGCTCGACCGAGATCTCGTCGAACAGGCTGACGGCGTGGAAGACCGTCACCAGGTCGTGGAAGCCGTCCGGCCGCACCCCGCCCACGGCGAGGTGCAGATTGATCTTCGCGGGAACCCGGACGGTGACCGGTCGCGGCACGGCGGACAGCACTGCTCAACCCTACGGGCAGCACGGGACGCACCGCCGCCGCCCGGCGCTCGGGGTGGCCGGGCTCACCGGTTCCGGGCGACGCGCCCCGACCCGGCGGCAGGGGCGAGCCGGCCCGCCACGAGCACCCTCCTCAGGCGAGTTCGCTTACCCGGTAAGCGAACTCGGAGAACCGGCACCCGGTAGGACCGGCGCCCGGCCCGCGCCGCGACCCGGCCCATGCCGACGCCCGTTCCCGGCGAACGGCACGACAGTGCTGCCTGCCGCCTACCGGGTGAGGGAGTCCTCGGAGACGGCACGCTCCGCGGCGGCGGCGCGGCGCTCGGACAGGTGGCGCGGCGTCGCGAAGCAGGCGACGGCCACGACACCGATGACCAGCACCGCCGCGGGCAGCAGCATCGACTGGGCCATCGCCGTCGCGAAGGGATCGCGCAGCGCCTCGGGCAGCGGGCCGCCGGCCGCGGCGACCTCCGGGGAACCGCCGGTCGTCGACGCGCCCGGGACGAGCGCGGCGATCCGCGACTCCATGAGCACCGCGATGCCCGCGCTGCCGAGCACCGCGCCGACCTGACGGGTCGTGTTGTAGACGCCCGACCCGGATCCGGCCTGGTCCATCGGCAGGTTGCGGGTGGCGCTGGTGGAGATCGGTGCCCAGACGCAGGAGTTGGAGATCCCGAGCAGGGTGAGCGGCAGCAGCAGCTGCCAGACCGGGGTGTCCGGGCCCATCACCCCCGCCAGCCAGACCAGGGCGATGACGAACGTCGCCATCCCGAAGCCGCCGATCAGCCGCGGGTGGACGCGGTCGGTCAATCGCCCGGTGTACGGGGCGAGTGCGCCGGAGAAGATCGCCAGTGGCGCGAGCAGCAGTGCCGCCTCGGTGGGGGTGAAGCCGCGCACGCTCTGCGCGTAGATCATCAGTGGGAAGCCCTGCGCGGTGATCGCGAAGCCGACGGTGCAGATCGCGATGTTGGCCAGCGAGAAGTTCCGGTCCCGGAACAGGCGCAGCGTGACCAGCGGCTCGCTGGTGGTGACCCGCTGCCACCACACGAACGCCACCAGCACGACGACACCGCTGCCGATCAGCGCCCAGATGCCGACGCTCCAACCGAACTTCTGCCCCTCCTGGATGCCGAAGACCAGCAGGAACATGCCCAGGGCGGACAGCACCACGCCGACCACGTCGAACCGGCGGCGCGAGGTCTCGAGCGAGGGGACCAGCCGCCAGGCCGCGACGAAGGCGATCACCCCGACCGGCACGTTCACGAAGAAGATCCACTCCCAGCCGAGGCCGCCGACGAGGAGCCCGCCGACGATCGGCCCGGTGAGGGTCGCGACGCCGGCGACGGCGCCCCACAGGCTCATCGCGCGTCCGCGCTGGGCCGCCGGGAAGGTCCGGGTGATGACGGCCATGGTCTGCGGCGTCATCATCGCGGCGCCGAGACCCTGGGCGATCCGCGCGACGATCAGGGCGCCGACGGTCGACGTGAGCCCGCACCACAGCGAGGCCAGGGTGAACACCGCGAGCCCGCAGAGATAGACGCGCTTGGGCCCGAACCGGTCCCCCAGCCGGCCGGTGACCAGCAGCGGGACGACGTAGGCGAGCAGGTAGGCGCTGGTCACCCAGACCACGGAGTTGACGTCGGCGTCCAGCGACGTCAGCAGCGCGGGCGTCGCGACGGTGACGATCGTGGCGTCGACCAGGATCATGAAGAACCCGATCACCAGGGCCCACAACGCGGGCCACGGGCTCGTCCCGTCGGCGCTGACGACCTGTTCCCTCGACCGTGTCACCACGCCATCATGCGCTGCCCCGGGGCCGGTCGGTTCAGGCGGGAGGGTCCCCTGCCGGGCGGTTCCGGGCGATCCGGGCGAAGTCGGACACCGCGAGGGTCTCGGCGCGCGCGGTGGGGTCGACGCCGGCGGCGCGCAGGGCCTGCTCGGCCGCCGCGGCCGAACCCGCCCAGCCCGACAGGGCCCCGCGCAGCACCTTGCGACGCTGGGCGAACGCCGCGTCGACGACCGCGAAGGTCGCCGCCCGGTCGGCGTCGGCGGGCGGGTCGTGCCGGGTGAAGGCCAGCAGTCCGGAGTCGACGCCGGGGACCGGCCAGAACACCGCGCGCGGCACCGGTCCGGCGCGGCGGGCCGCGGCGTACCAGGCGAGCTTGGCGCTGGGGGCGCCGTACTCGCGCGAGCCGGGTCCCGCGGCGAGCCGGTCGGCGACCTCGGCCTGCACCATGACCAGCCCGGTCCGCAGCGACGGCAGCTCGGCGAGCAGGTGCAGGATCACCGGTACCGCGACGTTGTAGGGCAGGTTCGCGACGATCGCGGTGGGCGGCGACGCGCCAGGACCGGCGTCGGCCGCCAGCCGGTCCGCGCCGACCCGCATGGCGTCGGCCCCGGTCACGGTGAGGCGACCGGCCAGCCCGGGGGCACGCTCGGCGACGGTCTCGGGCAGCAGCCCCGCCAGCACCGGGTCGATCTCGACGACGTGCACCCGGGCCGCGACAGGCAGCAGTGCCAGGGTGAGCGAGCCCAGCCCGGGGCCGACCTCGAGGACGACGTCGTCACCGTCGACGCCGGCCGACTTCACGATCCGGCGGACCGTGTTGGCGTCGTGGACGAAGTTCTGCCCGAGCTTCTTGGTGGGACGCAGACCGAGCCGCTCGGCCAGCACCCGGACGTCGGCCGGGCCCAGCAGGCGTGCGGTGGTGGTGCTCCGGCTCCGGCCGCCGTCGGCGTCGATGCTCCGGCTCCGGCCGCCGTCGGTCCCCTGGTCGCTCACGGAACCATTCTCGCGGGGCACCCCGGGCGGGGTGCGTGCGGGATCAGCTCAGGCCGAGTTTGGACGAGCAGGACGGCCAGGCGCTGTACCCGCCGCGGTCGTCCTTGACCTTCTCGGCGACCGCGATCTGCTCCTCGCGGGAGGCCTTGTCCGCGGTCGGGGCGTACTGCCCGCCGCCGTAGGCCTGCCAGGTCTGCTTGTTGAACTGCAGCCCGCCCTGGTAGCCGTTGCCGGAGTTGATGCTCCAGTTCCCGCCGGACTCGCACTTGGCCAGCTTGTCCCAGGTCGCGCCGTTGGAGACGGCGGGCGCCGAGGACTTCGCCTTCGCGCCGGCCTTCTCGACGATCTCCTCGACCTTCTTCTTGGTGCCGACCTTCACCACGCGCGGCAGGGCCGGGGTGTCCTGACCGGCGCCGATGCGCTCGCGGGCGACCTCGCGGCCCTGGTCGTAGGTGACCCGCCAGATGATGCTGCGGGCGCCTTCGCGGCCCGGGTCGACGACGGTGCGGGTGCCCTCGTCGAGCGACGGGTCCTGCACCTCCTGCTCCGGCACCGGGAGCTTCTGCGACTCGACGATCTGGGCGTTCACGATGTCCGAGCCGGTGGTCGGGGCGGCGACCGGGGCGAACGACGCCGGGGAGGACGCCCGGTCGAGGTTCATCGACGCCGTGCCGAGATCGGTGGCGTTCGCGGCGAGCCCCGCATGGAGCTCCTGGGCGGGCTGCTCGGCGGGGGCGGAGAGCACCGCGGCCGCGAGGCCACCGGTCGGGACCGAGAACAGCGCGGCCGCGGCGGCGGTCCGGACCCCGGCCCGGGAGCGGGCGGCGGCCGTGCGGTGACGGCCCTCGTAGGTGACGAACCCGGCCTCGTCGCCGGCGAGACCGGCGGGCGCGACGGCGGGGAGCGGTCGCGTGAGCTCGTCGTCGGCGAGCGGTGCGGCGTGACGCGAAGACATGACTTCCCGGGGGCTCGGCTGTCCGGGACGGAGTCATGACCTGCGGGAACGACGACCGGCGCGGTGCCGGGGAGCGGAACCGTCGCTGGGGAGCGGACCGGTCGTCGTCCCGCGGGTCGGGGGAGCGACCCCGTCCCGGCGGGTACGACGACGGACGTTAGCGGACCGTGACCCGGAGCAGCGTGTCCGACGCGCGCGTGGCGACGAGCGGCCGGGGATCGACGGTGAGTGACGACAACCCCGCCGCTCATCACGGCGGACGGCGTCAATCGGTCGTGCGCAGCCGGAAGATCCGTTCGGCGTTGCGGCGGGCCGTCTCGGCGACCAGGGCCTCGGGCTCCCCGCGGGTCGCGGCGACCCCGCGCACGGTCCACGGCAGCACGTAGGGCTCGTTGGCCCGGCCGCGGTGCGGGTGCGGGGTGAGGAACGGCGCGTCGGTCTCCACGAGGTACTGCCCGGCAGGGACGAGGGCCGCCGCGGTGCGCAGCTCGTCGTTGCGCGTGAAGGTGACCGGGCCGGCGAAGGACAGGACGTACCCGGCGTCGGCGCACTCCCGTGCCATCGCGGCGTCGCCGGAGAAGCAGTGGAAGACCACCGTCTCCGGGGCGCCCTCCTCACGGAGGATCCGCAGGACGTCCTCGTGGGCGTCCCGGTCGTGGATCATCAGCGGCTTGCCGGTGCGCTTGGCCAGCCCGATGTGCCAGCGGAACGCGTCCTGCTGCGCGGCGGGCGGGCTGTGGTCCCAGTAGTAGTCCAGGCCGGTCTCGCCGATCGACACGACACGCTCGTCGGCGGCCAGCCGCTCGATCTCGGCGAGGTCGGCGGCGGTGACCCGCGCCGTCCGGGTGGGGTGCAGCGCGACGGCCGCCCACACCCGGTCGTCGGCGTGCGCGGCCCGGACCGCGGACCGGGCGCCGTCGAGGTCGTCGGCGACGGTGACCGCGCCGACGACGCCGACCGCCGCCGCCCGGTCCATCGCGGCGACGACGTCGGCGTCGGTCTCGCAGCCGCACGCGTCGAGGTGGGTGTGGCTGTCGATCGTGGAGGCGGCGAGCGGCTCGGGCGGCTCGGGGCGGGGACGCCTGCCTGCCGGGGGGCGGTCGGCGCCCCCGCCCGTCGCGGAGCTCACTTCTGGACCGGGGCCCACTCCGGCCCGGTCTCCCCCAGCTCGGGCGCGAGCTTGGCGATGATCGGCGACGGCTTGGCCAGCGGGCGCCCCACCTCGATCGGAGTGGAGCCCCAGTGGGCCTGCTCGGCGGCGTAGTCGCCGGTGAGGACCGGGTAGGCGGGACCGTCGCCGAGGTCGTCGACGGTCGTCTTCTCCGGCTGCGCGGCCCACACCCCGGTGCCGCCGAGCGCCTCGTGCACCTTCTGCGCGGCGTGCGGCAGGAACGGCGTGAGCAGGGTGTTCGCGTCCTGCACGACCTGCAGCGCGGTGTGCAGGATCGTGTCCCGGCGCTCCGGGTCGTCCTTGCGCTTCCACGGCTCCTGGTCCGACAGGTACCGGTTCGCGGCGGTGACCACCCGCATCGCCTCGCCCGCGGCCTGCTTGAACCGGTTCCGGGCGAGCAGCCCGCCGACGGTGTCGAACCCCGCCTTCGAGTACGCGAGCAGGTCGGCGTCGGCCTGCTGCGGCGCCGTCGGGGTCGGGATCGCCCCCACGTTCTTGTGGGCCATCGAGATGGACCGGTTGACCAGGTTGCCCCACTCGTTGGCCAGCTCGAAGTTGACCCGGCGGACGAACTCGTCCCAGGTGAAGTCGACGTCCTGGTTCTCCGGCCCGGCGACGGCGATGTGGTAGCGCAGCGCGTCCGGTCCGAACTCGCGCAGGAAGTCCCCGACGTAGATGACGGTGCCGCGGCTGGTCGAGAACTTCGACCCGCTCATCGTCAGGTACTCCGAGGACACGACCTCGCTGGGCAGGTCCAGCGTCCCGTACGGGCCGGGCTCGCCGCCGCGGTCACCCGCGCCGTTCTGCCCGAGCAGGATCGCCGGCCACATCACCGAGTGGAAGGTGATGTTGTCCTTGCCCATGAAGTAGAAGGCCTCGGCGGCCGGGTCGGTCCACCACTGCTTCCATGCGTCCGGGTCCGGGCCGCGGCGGGCCCACTCCACCGAGGTGGACAGGTAGCCGATGACGGCGTCGAACCAGACGTAGATCTTCTTGAGCGGGTTGTCCGACCAGACGTCGAGCGGCACGGGCACGCCCCACTCCAGGTCGCGGGTGATGGCGCGCGGCTTGAGGTTCTCCACGAGGTTGGCGGAGAACCGGAGCACGTTGGGACGCCAGTCGGTGCGGGTCGACAGCCAGCTCCCGAGCGCCTCGGAGAAGGCGGGCAGATCGAGGAAGAAGTGCTCGGTCTCGACGAACTTCGGCGTCTCCCCGTTGATCCGCGAGCGCGGGTTCTTGAGGTCGGCCGGGTCGAGCTGGTTGCCGCAGTTGTCGCACTGGTCGCCACGGGCGCCGTCGTAGCCGCAGATGGGGCAGGTGCCCTCGATGTAGCGGTCGGGCAGGGTGCGGCCGGTGGACGGGCTGATCGCGCCCAGCTGGGTCTTCGGGACGACGTAGCCGTTCTTGTACAGCGCGGTGAACATGTCCTGCACGACGCGGTAGTGGTTCGACGTCGTGGTCCGGGTGAACAGGTCGTAGCTCAGCCCGAGACCCTGCAGGTCGTCGGTGATCACGTCGTTGTACTTGTCGGCGAGCTGGCGCGGGGTCAGCCCCTCGGCGTCGGCCTGGACCTGGATCGGGGTGCCGTGCTCGTCGGTGCCGGACACCATCAGCACCCGGTCCCCCGCCATCCGCCGGTACCGGGCGAACACGTCGGAGGGCACACCGAAGCCGGACACGTGGCCGATGTGCCGGGGGCCGTTGGCGTAGGGCCACGCCACGGCGGTCAGCACGGCTTTGCTCATGCCCTCCAGCGTATTCATCGACGCCACCACGTTCTGCGGCGGCACATCACCAAAGATGGGGAT
Organism: Pseudonocardia sp. EV170527-09; assembly: GCF_008369905.1. Taxonomy (NCBI): domain Bacteria; kingdom Bacillati; phylum Actinomycetota; class Actinomycetes; order Pseudonocardiales; family Pseudonocardiaceae; genus Pseudonocardia; species Pseudonocardia sp. EV170527-09. Next base: position 32,303 of record NZ_VRMC01000026.1, on the reverse strand, counting down.
AGACCCCGTATCCGGAGGTCGGGGGGCCGGGCGGTGCCATAGTGGCGCCCATGGACCGGTGTGAACAGGAGCGCGAGGCACTCCTCGACGCGGCCCTGCAGCAGTGGGCGGACGGCGGCTGGACGGCCGTCGACCCGCGGGAGGCCGTGCGCCGATCGGGGGTCCCGGCCTCCTGCGCGGCCGAGTTCACCTCGGGCGCCGAGCTCGTCTGCGCGGTGTTCGACCACATCGTCGACGAACGCTCGGCGAACATGCTGCAGTCCTTCGCCGAGGCGGCCGCCGCCGGCAGCTCCCCCATCGACCGGTTCCGGGTCATGACGACGGTGATGCTCGACGACGTCGTCCGGGACCCGCGCCGCGCCGTCGTCCTCGCCGACGCGGTCGGCTGCGCGCCGCTGGTGGCGCGGCGCCGCAGCGCCAACCGCGGGTTCGCCGAGATCGTCGCCTCCCAGCCGGTCGGCGACGGCGTCGAGCCGGACGACCTGCGCCTGGCCGGGCACTTCGTCATCGGCGGGCTCGCCGAGATCGTCCTGGCCTGCGTCGACCCGGACAGTCCGGTGGACCGGGAGCGGGCCATCGAGCACGGCGCCAAGCTGCTCGAGGCCTGCGCGACCACCCGCTGAGGTTCAGCCCAGCGCCCGGTCCAGGTTGATCGCGGAGCTGATCAGCGACAGGTGGGTGAACGCCTGCGGGAAGTTGCCCAGCTGCTCCCCGGTCAGGCCGATCTCCTCGGCGTAGAGACCCAGGTGGTTGCCGTAGGAGAACATCTTCTCCAGCGCGATCCGGGCCTGCTCGAGGCGCCCCGCCCTGGTCATCGCCTCGACGTTCCAGAACGAGCACATCGAGGACGTGCCCTCCTCGCCGTCGAGGCCGTCGGGCGAGTCCTCGACGTCGTAGCGGAACACCAGGGTGTCGACCACGAGGTCATCGTTGATCGCGTCCAGGGTCGCGAGGAACCGCGGTTCGGTGGGCGCGCAGAACTTCACCATCGGCATGAGCAGCACCGCCGCGTCCAGCGTGCGGGCGCCGTAGCGCTGCACGAACGACCCGCGCGGCGGCACGTCGGGGTCCCAGCCACGGTCCATGATCTGGTGGTAGATCTCGTCGCGGGTGGCGGTCCAGGCCCCGACGTCGCCGGGCAGGCCGCGCCGGCGCGCCATCCGGATCATCCGCTCGACCGCGACCCAGCACATGAGCCGGGAGAACACGTGGTCCTGGCGGCCGGCACGGGTCTCCCAGATGCCCTCGTCGGGCGAGTCCCAGTGCTCGCGCAGCCAGTCGAGGATCGTGCAGAGGTTCGTCCAGTCCTCGTGGCCGACGCCGTCGCCGTACTTGTCGTACAGGTAGACCGAGTCGATGATCTCGCCGTAGATGTCGAGCTGCAGCTGCGCCGAGGCGCCGTTGCCGGCGAGCACCGGGCGCGAGCCGCGGTAGCCCTCGAGGTGGTCGAGCTCCACCTCGTCGGGGGTCTCGTCGCCGTCGATCGTGTACATGACGCGGAGCGGGCCCTGGTCGCCGTCGCGGGTGCTCCCGAAGCGTCCGGACAGCCACGCGATGAACGCGCCGGCCTCCTCGGTGAACCCGAGCCGCAGCAACGCGTAGAGGGTGAAGGCGGCGTCGCGCATCCAGACGTAGCGGTAGTCCCAGTTCCGCTCGCCGCCGAGCTGCTCGGGCAGCCCCATCGTCGGCGACGCGATCACCGCGCCGGTCGGCTCGTGGGTGAGCAGCTTGAGGGTGAGCGCGGAGCGGTGCACGCGCTCGCGCCACCGCCCGGTGTACGACGAGTGCGCCAGCCAGTCCTTCCAGAACGCGACCGTCCCGGTGAACAGGGCCTCCGCGGCGTCGTCGCAGGCGGTGGGCTCCTCGGCCGCGTCGACCTCCAGCACGAACACCTCGGTGCGCCCCTCGGCCGTGCGGAACTCCGCTCCCGCGGCGTGGTCGGTGATCTCCAGCTCCACCGACGACGTCAGGTCCAGCGTGACGCCGCTGCCGGTGAACCGGATGCCGGCGCCGGCGGTCTCCACCTTCGGGGTCTCGCGGGCATAGTCCGGCCGGGGCACGACCTCGACCGCCATCGGCACCGAGCCGCGGACGCCGGTGACCCGCCGGACCAGGCGCTGGCGGTGGTCCGGGTCGTGCGGGCGCAGCAGGGACATGAAGTCCTGCACCTCGACGATGCCGTCGGAGGTGAGGAACCGGGTGATGAGGATGGTGGAGTCGGGGTAGTAGAACTGCTGCTGGCTGGCGAGCTCGGTCTCGTCGACGCAGGGCGCGAGCCGCCAGTGCCCGCCGCGGCCGGCGTCGAGCAGCGAGGCGAACACGCTGGGCGCGTCGAACCGGCCGGGACAGAACCAGTCGACGGTGCCGTCGGTGCCGACCAGTGCCGCGGAGCGCAGGTCCCCGACGATCCCGTGCTCGGCGATCGGCAGCTGGTCGCCGGAGCGCGTGGGACTCACTCCGGCACCCGCCAGCCACGAGGGCCGGGCAGTTCGAGCGCGTCCTGCGGGCCCCACGAGCCGTCGTCGTAGGTCTGGGTCGGGGGCGGGTCGGCGAGCACCGGGTCGCACAGCTCCCAGAGCCGCTCGACCTCCTCGGTGGTGGTGAACAGGGTGCGGTCGCCCTTCATCACGTCCAGGAGCAGCCGCTCGTAGGCCTCCAGGGCGTCGTCGGGGTCGCCGACGCCGTCGAGGTCCAGCCGCATCCGGCCGCGGCCGACCTTCAGTTCCGGGCCGGGCACCTTCGCCCGCACGTCGAGCTCGGCGGTGACCTGGTCGGCCAGCTCGACGACCAGCTCGGTCGGGGCGCTGCCGGTGGCGGCGCCGGTGAACGAGCCGCCCGGGAACATCGTCAGCGCCGGCTCGTCGAAGCCGATGGTGACGGTGCGCCGGGTCGCGCCCATCTTCTTCCCGGTGCGCAGGAAGAACGGGACCCCGAACCAGCGCCAGTTGTCGACGTAGGCCTCCAGCGCGACGAACGTCTCGGACTCCGAGTCGTCCGCGACCCCGTCCTCGTCGCGGTAGGAGGCGTACTGGCCGAACACCACCCGCGACGGGTCGAGCCGCCGGACGGAGTGGAAGACCTTCGCCTTCTCCGCGTGCAGCGCGTCCGGAGCGATCTCGTACGGCGGCTCCAGCGCCACGAACCCGAGGATCTGGAACAGGTGGGTGGAGATCATGTCCCGGAACGTGCCGGTGGACTCCATGAACGACGCCCGGCCCTCGATCCCGATCTCCTCGGGGACGTCGATCTGCACGTAGCGGATGTTCTGCCGGTTCCAGACCGGCTCGAACAGGCCGTTGGCGAAGCGCAGCGCGAGGATGTTCTGCACCGACTCCTTGCCCAGGAAGTGGTCGATGCGGAAGATGTCGGCCTCGTCGTAGACGTCCTTCAGGCCCGCGTTGAGCTCCTTCGCGGACTCCAGGTCGGTGCCGAACGGCTTCTCCAGCACCAGCCGGGAACGCTCGGCGAGGCCGGTCTTCCCCAGCATCGCGACCATCGGGGTCATCGCCGTCGGCGGCACGGACAGATAGACGAGCCGGCGGACGTCGGCGCCGCCACCGGCCAGCTCCTTCTCGGCGGCGAGGACGGCGTCGGCGAGGTCGGCGCCGTCGTCGGCGTCGGAGACGACGAAGCTCAGCCGGGGCGCGAAGTCGTCCCAGCCGGTGTCGTCGGGCAGGGCGCCGCGGATGCGGTCGCGGAACTCGTCGTCGGAGCCGGGCGAGTGCCGACCGGACCCGATCACCCGGAAGTCCTCGGGGAGCAGCCCCTCGTTCTGCAGGTGGAGCAGACCCGGGAAGAGCTTGCGCTTCGCGAGGTCGCCGGTGGCGCCGAACAGCACGATCACGTGTGGGGGCAGGTCCGAAGGCATGGTCCCGGGCTACCCCCGCCCGGGCCCGGCCATTCGGCGGCCCGGTCACGAGCGTGTTTCCACCGGCCGGTCCGCGCGGCGTACCGTTGCAGGTGTGAACGTCGACGTGACGCCGCTGCCCGGGATCGGGGTGCGGAAGGAGATCGAACTGCGCAACGGCCGCAGGGTCGGGGTCATCGCGCACCGCGACGGGAAGGTCGACCTGATCCTCTCCCGTGCCGACGACCCGGACGCCTGCGTCGCCGAGCTGCCGCTGACCACCGAGGAGGCGGGCGCCCTGGCGAACCTGCTCGGCGCCCCGCAGCTGGTCAACCAGCTGAAGGACGAGCACGCGGACGTGCCGGGCATCACCACCCGCAAGATGCCGATCAAGCTCAACAGCCCGTTCGACGGCCGCCCGCTGGGCGACACCGCGCTGCGCACCCGCACCCAGGTCTCGGTGGTCGCCATCATGCGTGCGGGCCAGGTGATCCCGTCGCCGACCCCGGCCCACGTGCTGGCCGCCGGGGACATCGTGATCGCCGTGGGCACGGCCGAGAAGCTGGAGCAGGCCGCCGACATCCTCGCCCACGGCTGAGGCCGCCTCGCAAGCCGTGGACCACACCGCACTGGAACTGCTGGAGCTCGGCGCCGTCTTCTTCGGGCTCGGCCTGCTGGGCAGGCTCGCCCAGCGGATCGGCCTGTCCCCCATCCCGCTCTACCTGCTCGGCGGCCTCGCGTTCGGCGCGGGCGGGATCATCCCGCTCGGCGACATCGGTGACTTCACCTCGCTCGCCGGCGAGGTCGGCGTCGTGCTGCTGCTCCTGCTGCTCGGGTTGGAGTACTCGGCGGTCGAGCTGGTCACCGGGCTGAAGCGGTCCTGGACCGCCGGGATCGTCGACATCGTGCTCAACGCCGCGCCGGGCGTCGCGGTCGCGCTGATCCTGGGCTGGGGCGTGGTCGGGGCGATGGTGCTGGGCGGGGTCACCTACATCTCCTCCTCCGGGATCGTCGCGAAGGTCCTGTCGGACCTGGGCCGCCTCGGCAACCGGGAGACGCCGGTGGTGCTGTCGGTGCTCGTGTTCGAGGACCTCGTGATGGCGCTGTACCTGCCGATCCTCACCGCGCTGCTGCTCGGCGTGACGCTCTGGGGCGGGGTCAGCGCCGTCGCGGTGTCGCTCGCGGTGATCTCCGTGGTGCTGGTGGTCGCGCTGCGCTACGGCCGCTACGTCTCCGCGGTCGTCGACTCCGACGACCGCGAGGTCTTCCTGCTCAAGGTGCTCGGTGCCGCGCTGCTGGTCGCCGGGTTCGCCCAGGCGATGCAGGTGTCGGCGGCGGTCGGCGCGTTCCTGCTGGGCATCGCGATCTCCGGCTCGACCGCGGAGAACGCCACCAAGCTGCTGGAACCGCTGCGCGACCTGTTCGCCGCGGTGTTCTTCGTGGTGTTCGGGCTCTCGACCGACCCGCGGGCGATCCCGCCGGTGCTCGGCTGGGCACTGGTGCTCGCCGTCTCGACCACGGCCACCAAGTACGCGACGGGCTGGTGGGCGGCGAAGCGGGCGCGGATCGGGCGGATGGGCCGGGCCCGCGCCGGTGCGGTGCTCATCGCCCGCGGCGAGTTCTCGATCGTCATCGCCGGGCTCGCCGTCGGCTACGCGGCCGTCCCCGCCGAGCTGTCCGCGCTGGCCACGGCGTACGTGCTGATCATGGCGGTGCTCGGCCCGATCGCCGCGCGCTACGTCGAGCCGGTCATGCGGGCGATCCCGACGCGCACCCCCGCGACCGCCTGACCGCCCGCCCCGCCCTTCCCGGCCCGCTGCCGCACCCCACCGGGGGGCGTCGCACCCGCCGCGGAGGGTGCGGTGACCGCGCGCGGAGTGCGGCGTCAGTCCCGGGCGGCGAGGGTCGCGTTGTAGAGGTCCCGCTTCGGCACGCCCGCGGCCTCGGCGACGGCGGCGACGGCGTCCTTGAGGCGCTCGCCGTCGTCGGTGCGCTCGCGGACGGCGTCGACCAGGGACTCCACCGGCGGCGCCTCGCGGGCCTCGGCACCGGCCAGCACCACGGTCACCTCACCGAGCACGTCGCCGGACGTCGCCCAGGCGTGCAGCTCGGCCAGGGTGCCGCGCACGACCTGCTCGTGGGTCTTGGTCAGCTCCCGGCACACCGCGGCACGGCGGGTCTCCCCCAGCACGGCGACGGCGTCGGCGAGGGTGTCCGCGGTCCGCCGCGGGGACTCGAAGAACACCACGGCGCGGCGCTCGTCGCGCAGCGTCTCCAGCCACCGGCGGCGCTCGCCGGAGCGGCGCGGCGGGAAGCCGTCGAAGCAGAACCGCTCGCACGGCAGCCCGGACAGGACCAGCGCGGTGGTCACCGCGGACGGGCCGGGCGCGCAGGTGACCGGCAGGTCCTCCGCGGCGGCCGCGGCGACGAGGCGGTAGCCCGGGTCGGAGACGGCGGGCATGCCGGCGTCGGACACCACCAGCACGGTCGCGCCGTCACGGACCGCGGACAGCAGGCCGGGCAGCCGCTCGGCCTCGACGGCGTCGTAGTGGCTGACGATCCGGCCCGTGTAGGTGACCGGCAGCGCCGCGGCGAGGGTCCGGAACCGGCGGGTGTCCTCGGCGGCGATGACGTCGGCGGTCGCGATGAGCTCCCGCAGCCGCGGCGAGGCGTCCCGCGGGTCGCCCAGCGGGGTCGCCGCCAGGACCAGGCGACCGGTCGTCGTGGCCGTGTCGGGCGTGGAGTCGGGGGCGGGAGTCACGTCGGCCAGCCTACGATCGGACGCGATGGCCACCACGAGCGCCGATGCCGGGAGCCGGGTCGCCGGAGCGGCACCCGAACCCGGTCTGACCCCGCGCGGCACCCCGCCACCGCTGCGCCGCGCCGATCCCGGCCCGGTGGCGCGGCTCGGCGCCCCGCCGCCGTCGGACCGGCTGCGGGGCTGGCTGGTCACCGCGGGGGTGGTGCTGGTCGCGGCACTGCTGCGCTTCTACGACCTGGGTGAGCCCACCGACCGCGGAACGCCCGTCTTCGACGAGAAGCACTACGTCCCGCAGGCCTGGGACATGGTCCGCAACGGCGGGGTGGAGAGCAACCCCGGCTACGAGAAGATCGTCCACCCGCCGCTGGCGAAACAGCTGATCGCGCTGGGCCAGATGGTCTTCGGCTACGACGGCGTCGGCTGGCGGGCCTCGGCCGCGCTGGCCGGGGTGCTCACCGTGCTGCTCGTCGTCCGGGCCGGACGGCGCCTCACCCGCTCGACGGCGCTGGGCGGGCTCGCCGGGCTGCTGCTGTGCGCCGACGGGCTGTCGCACGTGCAGTCGCGGATGGGGATGCTCGACGTCTTCTCCGCGCTGTTCGTGGTGGCCGCGTTCGCCGCACTGCTCGCCGACCGCGACGACGTCCGCGGCCGGATGGCACGCGTCGTCGCGCAGGGGCGGGTCGACGACACCGTGTGGGGCCCGCGCTGGGGTGTGCGCTGGTGGCGGGTGGCCGCGGGTGTCTCGCTCGGCCTGGCGTGCGCGGTGAAGTGGAACGGCGCCTATTACGTCGCCGCGTTCGGCCTCCTGTGCGTGCTGTGGGACGTCTCGGTGCGCCGCCGCGCCGGGGTCGCCCGGCCGTGGGTGGGGACGATGGTGCGCGACGTCGCCCCCGCGCTGTGGGCGCTCGTCCTGATCCCGGCGCTGACCTACCTCGGGTCCTGGTGGGCGTGGTTCGGCAGCGAGACCGGCATCGACCGCCACGAGGTCGGCCGGGAGATCGGCACCGGCGGGGCGTTCGCCTGGGTGCCCGACGCCCTGCGGTCGCTCTGGTACTACCACGGTCAGGTCCTCGCCTTCCACGAGAACCTGACGACCCAGTCCGCCGGGGCGCACCCGTGGGAGTCCAAGCCCTGGACCTGGCCGATGGGGCTGCGGCCGATGCTCTACCGCTACGCCGACGACGCGACCGGCTGCGGGGAGACCGACTGCGTCTCCGCGGTGATGCTGATCGGCACCCCCGCGCTGTGGTGGCCGGCGATCCCGGTGCTGCTCTGGGGCCTGTGGCGGGCGGTGACCCGGGTCGACTGGCGGTGGGCCGCGGTCCTCGTCGGCTACGGCGCCGGGTTCGTCCCGTGGTTCTTCAACATCGACCGGCAGATGTACTTCTTCTACATGATGCCGGTGGTGCCGTTCCTGGTCCTGGGTGTCGTGCTGGCGATGGGGCAGATGCTGGGCCACTCCCGGATGAGCGCGCGCCGGCGCCGCAACGGGCTGCTCGTCGTCGCGACGTGGGTGGCGCTGATCGGGGTCAACTTCGTGTGGCTGTGGCCGATCCTGGTCGGCGACCCGATCACCGCGGCGCACTGGCAGGCCGAGCTGTGGCTGCCGTCCTGGCGCTGACCGCTGTTGCTCCGTCCGGGTGACATCGGGAACCGTCGCGGCCGGTACGACGACCGACCGGGCGTGAGCCCCGTTCTGCGCCGCCTCGCGGTCGCCCTCCCCGCCGTGCTGCTCGCCCTCGTCGTCGGGGCCGCGCCGGCCTGGGCGCACACCGAGCTCGAGTCCAGCAGTTCCGCCGCGAACGCGCAGGTCGGCACCGCGCCGACGTCGGTGTCGCTGACCTTCTCCGAGGAGATCGCGGCCGCCGACGCCACCGTCTCGGTGACCGGCCCAGGCGGCACCGACTACGCGGCGGGCCCCGCCACCGGCGACGGCGCCACCCTCACCGTGCCGCTGCGCCCGCTCGGTGCGGCCGGCGGCTACACGATCACCTACCGGGTGGTCTCCGACGACGGCCACCCCGTCTCGGGCACGGTGCCGTTCACCCTCACCTCCGCCGGGCCGGGCGCGGCCGCCACGACCGCGGCGCCCACCGCCGGAGCACCGACGGCCCCCGCGCCGGGCACCACGCCGCAGAACGCCCCCACCGCGGCCGACGACGGCGGCGCCCCGGTCTGGCCGTGGGTGGTGCTCGCGGTCGTCGTGGTCGGGGGCGGGGCCGTGTTCGCACTGCGCCGGTCGCGGGCCTGACCATCGACGGCGTCTCCCCCGGCGACACCCCGCCCGGCGGCGGCCCCCGCGACCCGGCGCGCGAACCCGCGCCCGCGGTCGCCGGGTGGGTCGCGGTGCTGGTGGGGGCGGCGGTCGTGGTCGCCGGGACCGCCGGCGGCATCGGGCCGGACGGCATCGCGCTCGACCTGGCACAGACCGTCGTGCGGGCCGCGGCGGACCTGGCCGCGGTCGTCGCGGCGGGGGCGGCACTGCTCACGCTGCTCGCACCGGACCGTGTCCCCGGTGCCGACCGGGTGCTCACGACGGTCGCCCCGCTGTGGCTCGGGGTGCTGCTGGTCGAGACGTTCGTGCGGGGCGCGGTCGTGTCCGGGCGCGGGCTCGCCGACGTGCGCGGGCCGGACCTGCTGGAGTTCCTGACCGGCCCGCGCGCCGGGACCGGTCAGCTGGTGGCGCTGGCCGCGCTGCTCGCGCTGATCGGCGTCGCAGGATCACGGCCGGCCCGGCCGGGTGCCGGCCCGGGACCCGCGGTGCTGGCCCTGGTCGTGGTCGTCGTCGCGGCGGCGGCGCCCGCGGCGACCGGGCACACCGCCGCGTCGACGGTCGCCGCGTACGCGGTACCCGCGGTCGTCGCCCACGTCGCGGCGGCGCTGCTGTGGGTGGGAGGGCTCGGCGCGCTGCTGGTCACCGCTCGCGACCCCGGCGTGCGCACCGCCGCACTGCCCCGGTTCTCCCGGCTCGCGCTCGGTGCCGTCGTCGTGCTCGGGGTGTCCGGGCTGCTCGCCGCGACCGCGCGGCTCTCCTCGCCCGTCGACCTGGTCACGACGGCCTACGGCGGGCTCGTCGGGGTGAAGATGGCGCTGCTGGCCGGCGCCGCCCTGCTGGGCGGTGCGACGCGGGCCCGGCTGCGCGCGGGGCGGCTGCCGGTACTCGGCTGGGCTGCGGTGGAGGTGCTCGTTCTGGCCGCGGCGAACGGGGTCGCCGCGACCCTCACCCACACCGCCTGAGGTCGGCGCGCCGCCGTGGGACAGGAACCGTGACGGGCAGGTGCAGCACGCGGCCCCCGGCATCGGCCCGACCGGCTCACCCGCCGCCGAGGGGCCGGAACATCCGGAGCGACCACAGCCCGTCGGACACCTCCGAGGTGTGCATCGGGACGCGGCCACGCTCGACGAACCCCCGCGCCCGGTAGAAGGGGACACCCCGGTCGTTGCCCTCCGCGACGCTCACCCACATCTCACGGGCTCCGTGGTCACGCAGCTGCACGGTGACGTGGTCGAGCAGCCGGGTGCCGATCCCCTCGCCCCGGCGGTCCGGATCGAGATAGAGGACGTAGAGCTCGCCGACGCCCTCGCCGGTGATCGCGCCGCCGGCCGCGCCGAGCACCGAGCCGCGTTCGCCCGGAGACCCCGCGGCGGCGACCACGTAACCCAGCCAGTGCGGCGGGGCGGGGGCGACCTCGGACCGGACGCGGTCCTCGTCGTAGAAGCGGGTGATCACGTCCTCGACGAACGACGACGGCAGCAGGTCGCGGTAGGTGGCCCGGTAGGCACGGGTGCAGACGTCGGCGATACCGGGCGCGTCGGCAGCGACGGCAGCGCGGATCACGTGCCGGGGGCTGCGGGCCACGACCTCACCCGCCCGACGGGTCACGCCGACGTAGCCCGTCCAGCACGAGGGTCACGACGCCGTCGGCCTCGACCCGCCACCCGGGACGCGCATGGGCGGCGCCGATGCCGTGCAGCGCCATCATCACCGCACCGGCATCGACGTCGTCGCGCAGGGACCCCTCCGCCACGCCGGCGGCCACCAGCTCGGCCACGGCGATCTCGAGCTCGCGCCCGCTCGCGGCGGGGCTGCCGGAGTCTGCGGATATGAGCGTGGCCAGCGTGCAGGCCAGACCGTGGTGGGCGTCGATGTGGTCGATCATCTCCCGCAGGAACACCGCCAGCGCCTCATCCGCGGACCGCGTCGTCAGCAGGTGCCGAGCCCGGGAGCTCAGGGTGGCGATCTCGGAGTGGTAGACCGCCTCGGCCAACGCCTCGCGGGTGGGGAAGTTCCGGTAGAGCGTGCCGGTGCCGACCCCGGCCAGCCCGGCGAGATCGTCGAACCGCATGTCGAAGAACCGGCCGGCGTCGAAGACCTCGCGAGCTGCGGCGACGATCGCCTCGCGGTTCCGCCGGGCGTCGGCGCGCAGCGGCTTCTCGATGGTCACACGGCACCTCACGTCGAGGGTGGAGATCGTCTTCCCATCGTGCCCCACCCCTCATTCACAGGACAGAGCCTGGGCCGGGCAGAGGTGCGCCGCCGCACGAGCCGACTCGACCGAGCCGGGGTCCGGGCTCGGCACCCGGACGATCACCATCCCGTCGTCGTCCTGGTCGAAGAGGGCGGGCGCGGTGAGTACGCACTGGCCTGCGCCGACGCACCTGTCGGTGTCCGCGACGATCTTCGTCACCAGGTCACCGGGAGCCGGTGCAGACCGAAGATGGCCGCGTCGTCCTTGAAGGGCAGCTCGTCGACGTCGGTGGCGAGCGCGAGGGTGGGGATGCGGCGGAACAGGGTGTCGAACACGATCTGCAGCTCCATCCGGGCCAGGTTCTGCCCCAGGCACTGGTGTGGCCCGAACCCGAAGGCGACGTGGTGGCGGGCGCCGCGTTCGATGTCCAGCTCGTCGGGGTCAGTGAACGCCCGCGGGTCGCGGTTCGCCGAGTACGTCAGCGCCAGCACCCCCTCGCCCGCACGGATCAGCTGCCCGCCGATCTCGACGTCCTCGACGCACAGCCGTGCCGTCGCCGCGTCCACGATCGTGAAGTACCGCAGCATCTCCTCGACCGCGGCGACGGTCCTGGTGGGATCGGCGCGGATCAACGCGAGCTGCTCGGGATCACGCAGGAACGCCACCGTCGACAGCGAGATCATGTTCGCCGTCGTCTCGTGCCCCGCCACGAGCAGCAGGATTCCCATGCCCACCAGGGCCGGCCGACGGTAGGAGCCCTGCTCGCGCAGGGTGCGGATCTGCCGCCCGAGCAGGTCGTCCGGCGGGTCGGTCTCCTTCTCCGCGATCAACTCGCCCAGGTAGTCGCGCAGGGCGGAGAGGGCGGCGGCCCGCTCCAGCGGTGGCGTCCCCCGGGCGATCAGCGCGGTCGACCTCTCCTGGAAGAACGCGTGCGCAGAGTAGGGAACGCCGAGCAGCTCGCAGATCACGAGCGACGGGATCGGCAGCGACAGCTCCTCGACCAGGTCGGCGGGCCGAGGCCCGGCCAGCACCGCGTCGATCCGCTCGTCGACGATCTCCTGGACCCGTGCCCGCAGCGCCTCGGTCCGGCGCACGGTGAACTCGCCGAGCACCGCTCGGCGGGCAACCGAGTGCTCGGGCGCATCCATGCTGATCAGCGTGGGCTCCTCGTCGGGACGCTTGGCCGCGGCTGCACCCGCCGTCAGCTCCGGGAAGTCCGGATGCCGACGGTCGGAGCTGAACCGGCGGTCGTTGAGCACGGTGCGGACGTCCTCGTGCCGGCTGACCACCCACGCACGCCCACCGTCGGGCAGCCGGACCTGGGCGACCGGCTCCTCCTCGCGGATCCTCGCGTACGCCGGTGGCGGAGCGAACGGGCAGGTACGGGACTGCGGGAACTCGTCGACGGTCGTCATGCTGTCCTCCGGGACGTGGGTGGTGGGTGGCGGGCGGGGTGGGGATCAGCCGGCTCCCGCCCGGGCGAAGAGGTGCTCGGCCGCCTCGAGGCGGGGGGTCGCGACGCCGAGCCGACGCGCCTCGGCGAGGGCGTCCCGGCAGACCGCACGCGGCTCCTCGACCGCGGGATCGGCGTGTGCCTCGAAGCTGCGGCGCGCGGGCGGGAAGGCGACGGTCGCCATGGCGAGTGCGCCGCCGACCGCCCACGCGGGCGCACGCAACGGGAGGAGCCCGACCCGATGGCGGCTCAGGTCGACACCGCGTGCCTGGAGGACCGGCAGCAGCTCACGGCCGGTCAGCATCGCCGCACGCAGGTCCCCCGGTGCCCCGACGAGGTCGGCCAGCACGCCCCGCCGCAGCCCCTGCGAGTGCATCCCGGCGTCCGCCGCGAAGTGGATCAACAGCCAGCCACGGAAGTCGGGCTGCTCGCGGATCCGCAGACCGGCCTCGCGGAAGATCGTGCGGACGGCCGACTCACGTCCGGTGGGCGCTGCGCCGAGGGTGCCGAACAGGACCGACGGCAGCATCATCGCGCGCAGCACGCCGTCCGCGCCGAAGCCGCCGCCCGCCTGCGGGAAAGCCCAGGCGACCCGATCGGCGGGGAGGTCGCCGATCGCGGCGAGCGGTTCCTCCCAGATGTTGCCGAAGACCAGCACGGTCGCCCGGCTGACCCGGGGCGCCAGGAACGCGGCGGCCTCGGCGAGGCGGTGGTGGCCCACGCTCAGCACGATCAGGTCGAAGTCGTGGTCGGCCCCGAGTTCCTCCCGCAGACGTACCGGCCACCGCTCGACCACGCGCCGTCCCCACGGGCCGTGTCGCATATCGGTCAGCTCGAGGTCGACCGCGTCCCCGTACGTCGCGGCGCGACCCGGGCGGACGTAGAACTCGACCTCGTGCCCGGCCCGTTCCAGCACCCGGCCGTAGACCGACGCGATCACACCGCGGCCGAACATCAGGATCCGCACACCGCACCTCCGCTTATCTGGAGACAATCTCCACTCTCTCACGATATGGAGACGATCTCCAGATGTCAACGCGGACGGGAGCCGTACGACAGCAGCCGACCGAGGGGGCCGAGGATCGAGCCGTCCCCCGACACCGGGAGAGCGCCGCGACCATCGGAGGAACGGGTCGACGCCACGTCGGTACGCCCGACCGGGTCCGGCGGCCGATCGATCAGGGCTTCTTCCGCACGCGGTGGATCGACGAGGAGCGGTTCACGGACCTGCCGGGACACGGCCACGGCGGCCAGGACACGAGAGACGGCGAACCGGATGACACAGGGCCGGCCCGACCTGGGTATACGACAACACCCCGACCTCTGCGCGAGATCGGGGTGTGGGTCACACAATGATGGTGGAGCTGAGGGGAATCGAACCCCTGACCTTCTCGATGCGAACGAGACGCGCTACCAACTGCGCTACAGCCCCAGGTGTATCAGGCCCGCCCTCGCGGGCTGACCTGAAGAACCCTAACAGACCCCTACTCCCCCACCGCACGCCGGTGGGGGGTACCCGCGTCGAACTCGTCGGGCTCCTCCTCGGCGTCCACGTCGACCAGCGACGTCCCGGCCGGGACGGGCGGCGGCGGGGCCGCGGCGAGGCGCGGGAGCGACGACTCGTGCTCGGTCCCGACGGGTCCCTCGACGGTGCGCCCGCGGGCCGGGAGCACGCCCAGCGGCTCGCCGGTACCGCGGACGCGGGTGGGCTCGCCGTCGTCGGCGGTCCAGTCGTCGTCCTCGTCGGTGCCCGCGGTGTCGGGGGCGGCGGTCGCGCGGATCTCGTCGTCGGCCCGCCCGGTGGAGGCCTCGCGGCCGCGGTGGGCCCACTCGTCGAGCTCGGGGTCGTCGGCGGCCGGGGACTGCCGGGTGCCGGCCAGGCGTGCGGCACGGCGGGCCCGGATGCCCTCCTCGATGCGGACCTGGCGACGCAGGTAGGTCAGGTAGCCGACCAGGCCGGCGCCGACGACGCCGGTGACCCACCAGAACACCGTCGAGACCAGCAGCGCGGCCGCCCCGGCGGCGAGCAGCAGCACGAGCAGACCGAGGACGACGCGCTGGCGGAACGCGTACTTGGCGTGCGCGGCCGCGGCGGCGGCCTCCGGATCGAAACCCCCGCGGCCGGGACGGTAGCGGGCCGGCGGGCGGGACCAGCCGTCCTCGTCCACCTCGCCGATCCCGTCGGCGTCGGAGCCGTGCTCGTCGTCGGCGTCGACGAGGTCGGCGAGGTGGTCGGGCCGGGGGTCGCGCTCCCGGTCCGACCGGACCCGATCGTCGAGGCCGGCGTCGTCGTGGTCCACGAGGTCGTGGTCCACGAGGTCGTGGTCGAGATCGGCGTGGTCGTCGTCGCGGTCGAGATCGGCGCGGTCGAGATGGTCGTCGAGGTCGTCGAGATCGGCGCCCCCGGGACCGCGGACCCGGCCGTCGTCGTCGATCTCGGCGTCGTCGTAGACGTCCTCGGCGTCGTCGTAGGCGTACTGGTCGGCCTCGTCGGAGCGCCCACGGGGAGCGGGGACGTCGTCCCGCGCCTCCGCCAGCTCGCCGACCGTGGTCGGACCGGATCGCTGTGTCACAAGAACCTCCGGGTGTCGATGCCGCGCGGGACGTTCCAGCACCCGCCCGGACAGCAGCGCCGGGCTGAGCCGGGCCACTTCCTGCTGGCGCCGGGCGACGGTCGGAACGAGGATCAGCAGCCAGAGCACGACCAGACCCACGAAGATCACAGAGCTGGGCACGGCTGCCTCCTCCCCGACCGGCGCAGTCCACCCGGTGGAACGGCCCCGACCCGCGCCACCACCGGTCACCGTAATCGGGCGTGTGCCCGTACCCGGGCCGCGACGCGCCGTGGTCCCTCGGACGGACGGTGCGAAACCAGAGACGTGCGGTACACGTGTGACTCCGGTGAGTGATCGAACGAGGTGTGGGCGCTGCGCAGGGTCAGGGCCGCGACGCGCGGCCGTGGCGCACCAGCCGGGCCGCGAAACCACCCGGCGGGACCTCCTCGGCGGTCACGGCGTAGGCGTAGTGGTCGCGCCAGGCGCCGTCGACGTCGAGGTAGCGCTGCAGCAGTCCCTCACGGCGCAGCCCGAGCCGGGCGAGCACGGCGATGCTGGCCGCGTTCTCCGGGCGGACCGTGGCCTCGACGCGGTGCAGCCGGACCGGACCGAAGCAGTGGTCCAGGACGAGCGCGACCGCCGCGGTGGTGATCCCGCGCCCGCCCAGCGTCGAGTCCAGCCAGTAGCCGACGTAGGCCGACAACAGCGGTTCCCGCACGACGTTGCCGACCATGACGTGCCCGGCCATCGCCCCGTCGACGGTGATCGCGAACGGCAGCGACAGCCCGCGTCGTGCGGCCCCGCGCAGCAGCCACCACCGGCCGGGCCACTCCACACCGGAGTTGCGGCGGGCCCACCCGCCGTAGGTCGTCGGCTCCCAGGGGCGCAGGAAGTGCTCGTCACGGACCCGGATCCGGGCCCAGTCACCGCCGTCGCGCAGCCGGACCGGGCGCAGCCCCACCTCGTGCCCGCAGCGGCCCGAGCACGGCGGGCCAGCCGGGGTGGCCGCCAGGCGGTTCGGGGACGACGGGCGGCGGCACTCGGCTCAGTTCCGCCCGCGGGGGACGAGCTCGACGTGCTCACCGACGGTCATCTCGGTGACGTCCTCGTCGATGACCGCCAGGGCGTTGACCTCGGACAGCACGGCCAGCAGGTGGGTGCCCGACGCGCCGAGCGGCTGGGCGAGCAGCTCGCCGTCGTCGTCGGACCGCAGCAGCCGCGCCGGGATGTAGGACCGCCGCCCGGCCGGCGAGACGATCGGCGAGGTCAGCCGCGCGGTCCAGGTGCGCCGCAGCGGCTCCTGGCCCAGCGCCAGCCGGATCAGCGGCCGGACGAACACCTCGAACAGCACCAGCGCGGTCGCCGGGTGCGACGGGAACAGGAACACCGGCACGGCGTCCGGGCCGAGCCGGCCGTAGCCCTGCGCGGAGCCGGGGTGCATCGCGACGCGGGTGTCGTCGATGCCGCCGAGGTCGGCCAGCCCGCTCTTGGCCTCGGCCGCGGGCGTCCCGCCACCCGCCCCGCAGACCACGACGATCTCCGACGCCGGCAGCAGGTCCTCGACGGCACCGCGGATCTCCGCGGCGCTGCCGCCGACGGTGCGGGGCCGGTTGGTCTCCGCGCCCGCCTCACGGGCGGCGGCGACCACCGCGTGCGAGCAGACGTCGGCGACCTGCCCGGACGCCGCCGAGCGGCTCACCTCCACCAGCTCGTCGCCGACCGAGACGACCGAGACCCGCGGCCGCGGGTGCACGAGCAGCTTGTCCCGGCCCGCGGCGGCGAGCATCGCGACCTGGGCCGAGCCGACCACGTCACCCTCGCGGACGGCGACGTCACCGGACTGGACGTCCTCCCCCACCCGGCGCACGAAGCCCGCCGACGGCACGCCGCGGCGGATCGTGAGGCGCGCGGCGCCGCCGTCGGTCCACCCGAGCGGGGCGACGGCGTCGGCGAGGGTCGGCAGCGGCGCGCCCGCCGCGACACGGACGGCCTGGCCGGGCTGCAGCCGCAGCGGCTGGCGCGACCCGGCGGCGATCTCGCCCACCACCGGCACGGTGACCGGGGAGGCGTCGCTGGCCCCGGCGACGTCGACGCTGCGCACCGCGTAGCCGTCGATCGCCGCCTGGTCGAAGACCGGCAGCGGACGCGCCGCGACGACCTCCTCGGCGCTGCGCAGCCCCTGCGCGTCGGTGATCGCGACGCGCACCGGGGCCGGGCGCACCGCCACGTCCAGGATCCGGGACAGGTGATCGGTGACCGTGCGCACTCTCAGTCCTTCAGTCGCTCGTTCAGCCAGGTCCGCAGATCCTCGCCGTACTCCGGGTGCTGCAGCATGAAGTCGACGTAGGCCCGTGCGTACCCGGCGGGGTTGCCCAGGTCGTGACGCCCGCCGCGGTGCACGACCACGTGCACCGGGTGCCCCTCGGAGATCAGCAGCGCGACGGCGTCGGTCAGCTGCAGCTCACCGCCCGCGCCGGGGGTGATCCGGTCCAGCGCGTCGAAGATCGCTCGGTCGAGCAGGTAGCGACCGGCCGCGGCCAGGGTCGACGGCGCCTCCTCCGGGGCGGGCTTCTCGACCATCCCGTGGACCTGCTTCACGTCGTCGGCGCCGGTGTCGGAGACCTCGAAGACGCCGTAGGCCGAGATCTGCTCGCGCGGCACGTCGAAGGCGCAGAGCACGCTGCCGCCGTGCTCCTCTCGGACCTGCGCCATCCGGGCGAGGACCCCGGTCGGGAGGACCAGGTCGTCGGGCAGGAGGACGGCGACGGCCTGCTCGTCGTCGGCCAGCGCCGGGCCGGCCTGGGCGACGGCGTGGCCGAGGCCCTTCGGCTCGTACTGGTACACCGACTCGACCTCGAGCAGGCCGGGGGCGCGGCGGACCTTGTCGGCCAGCTCGCCCTTGCCCCGGCCCTCCAGGGTCTTGACCAGCTCGTCGTCGGTGCGGAAGTAGGCCGCGACCGAGTCCTTGCCCGGGGAGGTCACGACCAGCAGCCGCTGTGCGCCGGCCTCGGCGGCCTCCGCGGCGACGAGCTCGATCCCGGGCGTGTCGACGACGGGGAGCAGCTCCTTCGGCACGGCCTTGGTCGTCGGCAGGAACCGGGTGCCCAGACCCGCCGCCGGGACGACGGCGGTGCGGAAGGCCCCGGTGCCGCTGGACGTCTGCACGCTCATGGTCGGCGAGCCTAGCCACAGCTCTAGCCTGGAGCCGTGACGGCTCGCGCGGGGGACGGGGGTGGATCGTCGCCTGATCAGGGTGGACGACCCGGTGAGGCCAAGCGGGCACTGCGGCGCACGCTGCTGGCGGAGCGCCGCGGTCGCCCGGTCACCGACCGGGCCGCGGCGACCACCGCGCTGTCGGCGCACCTGTGCGCGCTCGCCGCCGCGACGCCCGGCCCGGTGGCCTGTTACCTGCCGATCGGCACCGAACCCGGCGGGGCTGGGCCGGGCGTGCCGTCACTGCCCGACGCCCTGGTCGCCGCCGGCCACGAGGTCCTCGCCCCGGTGGTGCCGGACGAGCCGGGGCCGCTGGACTGGACCGTCTACCGGGGGCCGGACGACCTGGCGCCCGGGCCGCTCGGGGTCGTCGAACCGACCGGTCCCCGGCTCGGACCCGCCGCGCTCGCGACGGCGGTCCTGGTCGTGGTGCCCGCGCTGGCCGTCGACCGGCGCGGACGACGGCTGGGCCGCGGTGGCGGCTTCTACGACCGGACGCTCGCGCTCGCCGAGCCCGGCGCCCTGCTGGTCGTCCCGCTGTACGACGGCGAGCTGCGCGACGAGGTCCCGGCCGAGGAGCACGACGTGGCGGTGGGAGCGGTCGCCCTGCCCCGTGACGGGGTGGTGCATCTCTCGCCCTGACCGTGTGGACGGGTCGGCCCGACCGTTGCCGCGGAGTATGCTGGCACTCGCTCTCGTCGAGTGCCAGCCCATGGGCGGGCACCGCCCCAGTTCGTCCGGAGGATGTTGTGCCGACCTACCAGTACGCATGCACCGCGTGTGACCACCGCTTCGAGGCGGTGCAGTCGTTCTCCGACGATGCCCTCAGCACCTGCCCGAACTGCGGCGGGAAGCTGCGCAAGGTCTTCTCCTCGGTGGGCATCGTCTTCAAGGGCAGCGGCTTCTACCGCACCGACTCCCGCTCGGGTTCGGTCAGCAGCGGGTCGTCCTCCGAGTCGGCGAAGTCCGACAGCTCCTCGTCGAGCTCGTCCTCGGACTCCTCCTCGTCGGGCTCCTCGTCCTCCTCGGACTCGGGCAGATCGTCGTCCTCGACGTCGTCCACCGCCTCGTCCTCGAAGGCCGCCGCCTCCTGATCCGTCCACAACCGGCCGAGTTGTCCACAGGCCGGTGGATCGGCCCGTCCTGAGCCGCGTCCCGCCCTAGCGTCGGAACCACGACGGCGGAGGGACGGTCATGGCGGAGGAGACACAGCGGGCGGACCGCCCGTGGGATCGATTGCTGCGGCGGCCCTCCTGGTCACGGGCGTTGCTGGCCCGCCGAGTGCTGGCCGCTGCCCTCGCGGTCGCGGCCGTGGTGGTGGCGCTGCTCCCCGCCGCGGGTGACGAGCGGGTCCCGGTGCTGGTCGCGGCGCGCGACCTCGCCCCCGGCACGGCGCTGGGCCCGGCCGACGTGGTCGCGGCAGCCTGGCCGCCCGCCCTCGCCCCTGCCGGTGCGCTGACCGCGCCCGCCGCCGTGGCCGGGCGGCTGCTCGCCGGACCGGTGGCCGCGGGCGAGCCGATCGGCGAGCTGCGGCTGGTCGGGTCCGCGCTCGCCGTCGTGACCGGGGGCCGGGCGCCTCGGCGGTGCCGCTGCGCCCGGCCGATCCGGCGGTGGCCGCGCTGTTGTCCCCCGGCTCCCGGGTGGACGTCGTGGCGGGCGGCCCGGACGGCGCGCGTGTGCTGGCCGCCCGGGCCGGGGTGGTGGCGGTGCTGCCGCCCGCCGCAGGGGCCGCCGGAGCGCGGGCGGACCCAGGACCGCTGGTGCTGGTCGCGCTGCCGGAGGCGGAGGCGACCGCGGTGGCGGCGGCGACGCTGGCCGGCGAGGTCACGGTGACCCTGCGATGAGCGCGGCGGCACCGCGGGACCGCCGGCGTCGGGTGCCCGGCACGCAGCCGGGCACCCGGTCGGTCAGCCGGCGATCGTGCCGATCGACTCGTGCTGCTTGCCGAAGACGATCATGTCATCGTCCATGATCGCCCGGGGGTTGAACAGCGGGTCGGCGAGGATGCCGTGCACGCGGCGGCGCTGCATGCCCATGTTGCCGCCGTCGTAGATCGGGAGCACCGCGACCTCGCGCAGCAGCTTGCCGAAGCCGTTGGCGGTCTCCAGGCTGTTGACACCGACGATCTGCATGCACTTGTACACGCAGTCGATCATCATCTCGGTCACCTGGATCTTGTTCATCGCGCCGACCAGCTCGGCGTGCTGGTCGTGCTTGTCCAGGTAGTCGGCGGCCCGCCAGCAGAAGTAGCGCGCCATCTCGATCTTCGACGCGACGTCGCCGAGCACGTAGCCGACGTTCTGGAACTCGATGATCGGCTTCAGGGCGCCCGCGGTGTTGTTGCGGGCGAAGTCCAGGGCCGTCTCGTAGGCGGTGCGGGCCATGCCCACCGCCGCGATCGCCGCCACCGGCCCGGACCAGGCGAAGTTCCGGTTGATCACGAGGTCGCCGTTGCCCTCGGCGCCGGGGAGGAGGTTCGCCACCGGGATCCGGGCGTCTGTGAACACGATCTCGGCGTTCGACGCGAGCCGGTGACCGATCTTGTCGAGGTGGCGGAAGGTGACGCCCGGCGTGCCGCCCTCCAGGATCAGCGCGGACAGTCCCTCGGTGCCGCCCGCCTCGGAGTCGGTCCGGACGATGAGGGTCCCGGCGTTCACGCCGGTCTCGTCCCACCCCGCCGAGGACGGCCAGTACTTGCGCCCGTTGACGACGAAGTGGTCGCCGTCGCGGACGGCGGTGAGTCCGACGCCGGCCGGGCGCGGCAGCGGGATGTCGAAGTTCGCGGTGCCGGCCGGGTTGCCGGGCGGCTCGCTCGCGGTCCACCCGCCCAAGTAGGTGCCGGTCGGGTCGGAGGTGGCGGCCCGCAGGATGCGTTCCTTCTGCTCGTCGCTGCCGTACCAGGCGATGGGCATGAGGCCGAGGCCGTTGCAGAGCACGGTGCAGGCGAAGCCGGGGTCGACCGCGCAGATCTCCTCGGCGGCGATGACCAGGTCGACGCAGGAGACCCCTCCGCCGCCGTACTCGGCGGGCAGCATGCACATGGCGATGCCCGCCTTGTACGCCTCGACGTAGGCGCCCTTGGTCATCCGGAAGCCCTCGAGCGGGTCGGGCTCGGCGTCCGCCGCCGCGACGACCGGCTGGAGGACGTTCTCGGAGAACGCACGGACGTCGTGCTGCAGCTTGCGCTGCTCGTCGGACAAGGTGAAGTCGACAGGCATGGCGCTTCCCTTCGCATCGGGATCGGGGACGGCACCGAGCCGGAACCGGTATCCGGCGTACCGGTTCGGAACTGGCTCGGTGGCCGCCGACCATCGGGCCCGGGGCGCCGTCGACGAAAGGTCCGTGTCACGAGCGGCGCCACCTCGGTCACGTGCGGCGTCGCGACACCCTCGTGCAGCGCCCGGGAGCGCCACGGCGGCGTCGACGGCACCGCTCCGAGGGCCGCCACACGAGCTTCACCTGGGGAAACACAGCGGTAACCGGTAGATCGAATACTGCTTTCATCCCCGGCGACGAGGAGCACACTCGCCCGTGAAACACACCAGCCACGCCGACTACGCCCTCCGTGTCCTCTTGTACCTCCGGGTCGCCCCAGGCGGGCGGGGCTCGGTCGGCGAGATGGCCGACGCCCACCGCGTCTCCCGCCACCACCTGGAGAAGGTCGTCCAGCGGCTCGCCGCCGCCGGGCTCGTCGCGACCTCGCGCGGGCGGGGCGGCGGTGTGCGGCTGGCCGCGCGGCCGTCGTCGATCACGGTCGGGGCGGTGATGCGGGCGATGGAGAGCGACTTCGCCGTCGTCGAGTGCCTGGGGCCGGCGCGCTACTGCCGGATCGCGGGGGTGTGCGGGGCCCGGAACGTGTTCTCCGATGCGCTGGACGCCTACTTCGCGGTACTCGACGCCGCGACCCTCGACGACATCGCGGACAACGACATCGGGCTGCGCGGAGCCCTCGAGCTCACCGGGACCGGCTTCCGCGGCCACGGGCCCGACTCCCCCCGGTGACCGGAGCCGCAGGAGGTGACCGATGGCCGTCGACTTCACGCTCTCCCGTTCCCAACGCGACCTGAAGCGCCGGGCTCGTGAGTTCGCCCGGGAGGTGCTGCGCCCGGTCGTCGAGCGGGCCGAGTCACTGCCCGACCCGCAGGAGGCGTTCCGGGCGACCCGACCCGCCTACGAGGCCGCCTACGCCGCCGGGCTGACCACGCTGTTCCTGCCCCGCGAGCTCGGCGGCGGCGGGCTGTCCCAGGTGGACTTCCTGATCGCGGTCGAGGAGCTGTGCGCGGTCGATCCCGGCTTCGCGACGACCCTGCTCGTCAACGGCCTCGCCCTGAAGCCGCTGCTCTGGGCCGCCCCCGAGGAGCTGCGGGACCGGTGGATCCGGCGCGCCACCGGTGACCCCACCGGTCGTTTCCTGGCCGGGTGGGCGGTGAGCGAGCGGGGCGGGACCGCGAACTTCGACCACCCCGACCGGCGGGCCGGCATCCAGCTCGTCGCCACCCACGACCGCGCCCGCGGCGAGTACGTCCTGCACGGGGAGAAGCACTGGCCGTGCAACGCGGGCGGCTGGGACCTGCGGGGCGCCGACCTGAGCGTCTGCATCGTGCGGACCGACCGCACTGCGGGCGGGACCTCGGCACTGAGCGCCGTCGTCGTCGAGCGGGGCACGCCGGGGCTGTCGTTCGAGGTGATCGACAAGATGGCCCACCGCACCTGCCAGAACGTGACGATGACCTTCCGCGGCGTCCGTGTCCCCGAGGAGAACGTCTTCGCCCACGGCGACGGGGACCTGCTCATCAACCGGGCCTTCACCTGGTCGGGCCCGATCGCCGGGATCGCCGCGGTCGGCGTCGCGCGGGCCGCCTTCGAGTTCACGCTCAAATGGGCGCGGACCTTCACCGGCGGCGGCTCGGCGCCGGTGATCGAGCACCAGGCGGTCGGAAGCCTGCTCGCCGACGTCGCGGCGCGGATCGAGGCGGCCCGCTACCTGTGCTGGAAGGCCGCGCACTACCTGGACCGGCACGACGGGCAGGGTCAGGCGCTCGCCGGGATGTCGAAGACGTTCTGCACCGAGCTCGTCAGCCAGGTGGTGAACGACTGCATGCGGGTGGTCGGGGTGAACGCCCTGGACCGCCGGTTCCCGATGGAGCGCTTCTACCGCGAGGCCGCCGTCTTCCCCCTCTACGACGCCGGCAACCTGGCCATGCAGCGCCGTCGCACCTGGGGCGTCATGACCGACCCCGGCTACGGCCCCGACGTCTTCGCCGACGGCGACCCGCTCCCCTTCACCCGATCCATGGAGGGCATCGGCACCGTTCCGGGGGTGCGCTGATGCCCGACCGGGACGGCTCACCGGCCTTCACCCGCACCCGGGACGCGTGGGAGCGCTTCGCGGCGGGCGACGAGGTGCCCGCGGACGTGCCGTTGTCGATCGCGCTGTCCTGGCTGCGCTGCCGGGACCGCCACCGGCTCGACCCGCTGGCGCCGGTGCAGGCGCCCGTGCGGGACGACGTGGTCTACCGCCGGGAGCACGCCTCGGTGTTCACGATGCTCGGCGCCGTCGCGGCGGGGATCGCCGGCAGGCACGACGGGTGCGTCGCCGCGGTCACCGACGGCGACGGCCGGGTGCTGGCCTCGTGGGCGGCACGCGGTTCGGGCGAGTGCGCCCCGGCCCCGGGCAGCGTCTGGGCCGAGGCACGGGCCGGGACCAACGGTGCCGGGACGGCGCTCGCCCACCCGCGGGCGGTCTGTGTGCGGGGGCCGGAGCACTGGAGCTCGGCGCTGCACGACCACAGCTGTGTGTCTACGGCGGTGTGCGACCCGGTGCTCGGCACGGCGGTGGCGGCGCTGACCGTCTCCACCCGGGGTCACTGCCTGCCGGTCCGCCCCGACGACCTGCTCCTCGCCACCGGCCCCGCGCTCCGCGTGCTGTGCGATGCCGCAGCCCGCTCCAGCGCCGTGCTGGCGGGTGCCTTCGTCGACCTGGACCGGCGTGAACGACGGCCGCTGCTCGCCCTCGACTGCGGTGGCCGGGTCGTCGCGGCGAACTCGGCGGCCCGCCGGCGGGGCCTGCTCCCCCGCTCCGACGGCGGTCGCGCGCTCGGCCGGGCCGTCGCACCGGCGTTGGTCCGGGCCTGCGGGGGTGACACCTGGTCGGGGACGGTCGTCGTCGGCGCCGCAGGTGACACGGGCGGCACCGGTGGCACCAGTGGCGCCAGTGGCACCGACCCCTGGGTGTTCCGGCTGCGCCCGGTACCCGGCGACGCGGGTCCGGTCGGCTTCCTCGCCGTCGCCGACGGCGCCGGGACGGGCACCGACGACGTGCTGCCGGTCCCCGATCCCACCCCCGCCGCGGACGCGCCGGACCGGGTCGCCGCGGTCGGACGGGGCGGGCGGCTGCACCTGCTGGCCTGCGACGACGTCCGGCACGCCCGCGCCGACGGCCACGACGTCTGGCTGGTCACCGACGTCGGCGTCCTGCGGGCAGCGCACCGCGGGATCGACCGGTTGGCCCGCGAGCTGGGGCCCGCCGGGTTCCTCCGGGTGCACCGTGGGCACCTGGTGAACGCCGCGCGCATCCGGAGCGTGCACCGCGGACCGGACGGCATGACGGTGGCCACCGACCGGGCCGGCGCCGAACGGATCCCGGTGTCGCGCCGCGCCGTCCCGGCAGTGCGGGCCGCCCTCGGTCTGTGAGCCGCCGGGTCCGGCGGGGTCAGCCGCCGTGGTGCGGTGGACGGTTCTCGGTGAACCAGCGGTCGGGGTCCGCGGAGTCGCGCTCGTCGGCGGCGCCGTAGTCGGCCCGCTCGTCGGCAGTGGTCGAGGGGTCGTCGCCGAAGATCTCCTCGATCCGTCGGTGCATCCGGTCCGCGGGCTCGCTCATGGCTCCATGGTGCCGTGCGCGGGCGGCGCGGGTGGACACCGATCCCGCGTCACCGTGCCGTGCCGGGCTCGCGAGGCCCCACGACGACGCGTCCGGGTGCCACCATGGAGGCAGCCGTACGCATCCGCCCGGGGTCCCCGGGCGGCGACAGGAGAGGTGGACCGCTCATGGGGTTCCTGGACAAGGCACGCGAGGCTGCCGAGAACGCGATCGAGAAGGCGAAGCCGCACCTGGACAAGGCCTTGGAGCAGGCGGGCCCGCACCTGGAGAAGGCCAAGGAGAAGGCCGGCCCGCTCGTCGGGAAGGCCGCGGAGAAGGTCGACCAGGCCACCGGCGGCAAGTACTCGGAGCAGATCGACGGGGTGAAGGGCAAGGTCGAGGGTGCACTCGGGCACCACGACCCGGCCGCTCCCGGCGCCGGCACGCACGGCGACGCCGTCCCGCCGGTGCCGCCCGCCCCGCCCGGCGGTGACGCGTTGAAGCCGCAGGGCAACCCGGCTGCGTCGCAGCAGCCGCCGGCCGTGCCGCCGGTTCCGCCGGAGCGCAAGGACGACGGCGGCGTCCCGCCGGTGCCCCCGGCGAGCTGACCACACGGCGAACGGGCCCCGGCATCGGCCGGGGCCCGTTCCCGTCGTGGGACCGGTCGTGCGTCCGGGTCAGTCGTCGAGGCCGGACAGCTCCGAGATGACGTGCGGGACGAGCGGGGTCAGCGTCGCCATGCCGTCGCGGACGGCTGCGCGGGACGCGGCCAGGTTGACCACCAGCGTGCTGCCCGAGACGCCGACGACCCCACGGGACACTCCGGCGTCGACCGCTCCGGCGGCGAGACCGGAGGCGCGGATGGCCTCGGCGATGCCCGGTACCGGCCGGTCGAGGACACCGGTGGTGGCGTCCGGGGTGACGTCGCGGGGTGACACGCCCGTTCCGCCGACGGTCACGACCAGGTCGACGCCGCCGATCACGGCGGTGTTCAGCGCGCTGCGGATGGCCACCACCTCGCCGGGGGCCGAGACCACGCCGTCGACGAGGAAATTGGCCTCCTCCAGCAGCTCGGTGACCAGCGGACCGGTGCCGTCGGACCGCTCACCCGCACTGACCCGGTCGTCGACGATCACCACGAGAGCACGGCCGATCTGCGGACCCGACATCTCCATGCCGTCACCCTAGCGCCGGCCCGGGGCCGCCCCGGGGGAGGCCGTGCCGGTGCTGGGAGGGGGGACCGGCACCGGCACGACACTCCGGGCGCATTCGATGGGGCACCACCGAATGCCGAACCACCCCATCACGACGGTTCTTCACCCGTCAACGACCTGCCGTTCGCACCACCCGCACGGCCCCGTCCGGTCGGGCGACGTCCACCCGGGCGGGCCGTCACTGCTCGCCCAGCGTCACCTCGACGGTCCGGGTCGCCCCGCCCGCGTCGAGGACCTCCAGCTGGACGACGCTGCCCGGCGGCTGTGAGCGCACCGCGGCCTGCAGGTCCGTGCCGGTGGTGACCCGCTGGTCACCCAGCCGGGCGACGATCTCCTGCAGACGCAGCCCGGCCTTCGCGGCCGCGCCGTCCGGGGTGACCTCCTGGATCACCGCGCCGCGCAGCTGCGGGTCGTTGCCGACGGTCACGCCGAGCACGGCGTGCGTGGCCTTGCCGCCGGACCGCAGCTGGTCGGCGATGCGGCGGGCCTGGTTGATCGGGATCGAGAAGCCGACGCCGATCGAGCCGCCGCCCGGCCCGGCCGTCGCGATCGCGGAGTTGATGCCGACGACCCGGCCGTCGGCATCCACCAGCGGGCCCCCGGAGTTGCCGGGGTTGATGGCGGCGTCGGTCTGGATCGCGTTCAGCACCGTGTCGCTCGCCCCCGGCGCACCGGAGTCGGCGGGGATGCCGACGGCCCGGTCGACGGCCGAGACGATGCCGGTGGTGACCGAACCGCCGAGCCCGAGCGGCGACCCGAACGCGGTGACCTGCTGACCGACCCGGACGCGGTCGGAGTCGCCGAGCTCGACCGTGTTCAGGCCCGGCAGGTCGGTGCGCACGAGCGCGATGTCGGACTGCGGATCCTGCCCGACGATCGACCCGATGGCGGAGCGGCCGTCCTGCAGCACCACACGCAGCGTCCCGCCCTGCGCCGCCGGGGCGACGACGTGGTTGTTGGTGAGGATCAGGCCGTCGCTGCCGACGATCATGCCCGAACCCTCGCCGCGGTCACCGACGTTGCCCGCGCCGCCGTCGACCCTGATCTGGACGACGGCGGGCAGCACCTTCTCGGCGACGGCCTCGATCGATCCGGCCGCTGCCGTACCCCCGGACCCACCTGCGAGGCGCGCGCCGACCAGACCGCCGAGGGCACCCGCGACCAGTGCGATGAGCAGACCGGCCGCGACCAGGACGACTCCCCGGCGTCCGCGGCCGGGCGGACGCGGCGGAGCGGGTGGGGCGCCGACCGCCCACGGGGGCGGGGTGGCCTCGGCGGGGGCCGGTGCGCCGGTCGCGTCCGGGTGCGCCGGGAGCTCCCGGGTGCCGTCCGCCGGCACCGGCGTCGTGTCCGTCGGGCTGTCCCGGGGGTCCGCGTCGGGCGCGGCGCCGCCGGAGCCCGCGGCGGGCGCGTCGGCGGCGGTGGAGCCGGGGCGGGCCCACGGGTTGGCGGGCACGGCCCAGCGGTCGGTGGGCGGGTCCTGGGTGGAAACGGCCTCGGTGTCGGGGCCGTGGTCGATGCCGTGGTCGGGCTGCGGGGCGGCGTCCTCGTCGGCCGGGGTGCCGGGTGACGCGGGGGCCGTTCCGGAGACGCCGGTCGCGCCGGCCGTCGACGCAGCGGTCGCCCCGGATCCGGTGGACGCGCCGCCGTCGGGGGCCGCAGGTGCGGTCGCGGACTCCCCACCCGGACCGGCCGCGGCGGTGCCATCGGCCGGGCCCGCGTCGACACCGTCCCCGGCAGCGCCCGGTGAGCCGGTGGCCGGAGCGTCGGCGGACCCGTCCTTCGCGGCCACGTCCCCGGAGTCCCCGCCGGACGTCCCCGCTCCGGTGCGGGTGGGCTCGTCGGGCGGGTTGTCCTGAGTCATGCGTCCACCGTCCGTCGTCTCACAGGAGCACCACCCCGTCACGGGGTGTCGCACCAGGTTATGGGCTGTCCGGGTTCGCCACGTACCGGCCCGGCAGGGCCATCGAGAGCAGCGCGCCGCCCTCCGGGGCGCGCCCCGCCCGCACCTCTCCCCCGTGCCGCGCCGCCGCCTGCGCGACGATGGACAGCCCCAGCCCGGAGCCGGGCATGGTCCGCGAGGTGTCCGCCCGGTAGAAGCGGTCGAACACGTGCGGCAGGTCCTCGGCGGCGATCCCGTCACCCTCGTCGGCGACCTCGATCACCAGCCACTCCGGCGAGATCGGCACCATCGACAGCCGGACGGTGCCGCCGGGCGGGCTCCACTTCACGGCGTTGTCGAGCAGGTTGAGCACGGCACGTTCGAGCGCGCTGGCGTCGCCGTCGAGGATCCACGGGGTGCGGTGGACCTCGAACTCGACCTCACCCGCCCGTCGCTTCACCCGGTCCAGGGCGCGGTCGACGATCTCGGTGAGCTCCAGTGCCTCGCTCGTCATGGTCGGGGCGTCGTCGCGGGCGAGCTCGACGAGGTCCCCGACGAGGTGGGACAGCTCCTCGACCTGGGCGCGGACGTCGTCGAGCAGCTCGGTGCGGTCCTGGGCCGGCAGGTCGGGGGTGTCCGGCCGGTCGGCGGAGGCGAGCAGCTCCAGGTTGGTGCGCAGCGAGGTCAGCGGGGTGCGCAGCTCGTGCCCGGCGTCGGCGACGAGCCGGCGCTGCTGTTCCCGCGACGCGGCCAGCGCGCCGAGCATCGTGTTGAACGACTGGGTGAGCCGGGCGAGCTCGTCGGACCCGGAGACCGGGATCGGGCGCAGGTCACCGGTCTTGGCGACGCGTTCGGTCGCCGCGGTGAGCCGCAGCACCGGCCGCAGCCCGGTCCGGGCGACCGCGACCCCGGCGAGTGCGGCCAGGACGACACCGCCGAGCCCGACGATCGGCAGCGCGGTGCCCATCCGGGTCACCACCCGGGTCATCGTGTCGAGCCGCTGGGCCAGCACCAGCGCACGGCCGTCCCCGGCCCGGACGGCGACGATCCGGTACGGCACGCCGTCGAGATCGGCGGTGCGTCCCGGCTGGGTCGGCCCGCCCTGGGCGACGGCGACCTCCGGCTCCCCCAGCGGCGGCCGCGACGACTCGTCGGCCGAGGTCGCGATGCCCGAGGAGTAGACGAGCGCGATGTGCAGGTCGGCGGCGCCGAGCACGTCGGGCGGGAGCGCGGCGAGCAGCCGCGGGTCGATCAGGTCGCTCTGCGCGGCGGCGTAGGCACGCTGGCGCAGCGTCTCGTCCAGCGAGCTGGTGAGGTTCTGTCGCACCACGAGGAACGCGGCGGCGGACACGAGCAGCACCATCGCGGCGGCGACGAGTGCGGCCAGCACCCCGATCCGGGCGCGCAGCGTGAACCGCTCGCGGTCCGGCTCGGCCGCGGGCCCGCGGCGCGACCAGCGCTCGGCCCGCTCCTCGTCGAGCGGGAGCGGCTGGGTCACGGCGGGGTGTCCCGCAGGACGTAGCCGACACCGCGCACCGTGTGGATCAGCCGCGGCTCGCCCTCGGCCTCGGTCTTGCGGCGCAGGTAGCCGACGTAGACCTCCAGGGCGTTGCCACTGGTCGGGAAGTCGTAACCCCACACCTGCTCGAGGATCTGGGCGCGGGTCAGCACCCGGCGCGGGTGCGCGAGCAGCAGCTCCAGCAGGGAGAACTCGGTGCGGGTGAGGCTGATCGGCCGTCCGCCGCGGGACACCTCGCGGGTGTCGGGGTCCAGCGTCAGGTCGGCGAAGGTGAGCGCGGGGCTGGTACCGGCGTCGTCGTCGGTGTCGGGGGTGCGGCGGCGCAGCAGCGCGCGCAGCCGGGCCAGCAGCTCCTCCAGCGCGAACGGCTTGGGCAGGTAGTCGTCGGCGCCGGCGTCGAGCCCGGCGACCCGGTCGGACACCGCGTCGCGGGCGGTCAGCACGAGGATCGGGAGCGCGTCACCGGCGCTGCGCAGCCGCCGGCACACCTCCAGACCGTCGACGCGCGGCATCATCACGTCCAGGACGAGCGCGTCCGGCCGGTCGGTGAGCATCTTGTCCAGCGCGACCTGGCCGTCCTCGGCGAGGTCGACCTGGTAGCCGTTGAAGGCCAGCGAACGACGCAGCGAGTCCCGGACCGCCTTGTCGTCGTCGACGACCAGAATGCGCATGGGCACCAGTCTCGCCGACGGCTCTGAGAGGAACCTGAGCAGGCCCTGATCGACGGATGGTGATCAGGGCCCGGCGGTCAGGACGCCTTGTAGGCGGCGGCCATGTCCTCGCCGCCGTGGCCGCGCTCCGACGCCCGCAGCAGCCGGTCCCGCACCGCGGGCGCGACGTCGAGCCGGGTGCCCGAGGCCTGGGCCGCGGCGACGATCAGTCCCGCGTCCTTGGCCGCGTTGTCCACGGTGAAGCTGGGGGTGAAGTCGTCGTCGAGGATCGCCCTCGCCTTGTTCTGCAGGTAGGGCAGGTCCAGCGGGCCGCCGGCGACGGCGGCGAGGAAGGCCTGCGGGTCCACCCCGAGCCCCTGGGCGAGCGCGACGGACTCCCCGGTCGCGGCGGTGATCGCCAGCACCCAGCTGTTCGCGACGAGCTTGAGCCGGCTCGCCTGCGCGGACTTGCAGTCCTCGGCCACCCAGACGGTCTGCCGGCCGACGGCGTCGAGCACCGGGTCGACGACCGGGCGTGCCGCGGGGTCGCCGGCGACGAACACGGTCAGCTGCCCGGCCTCGGCGGGCGCGCGGGTGCCGAGCACCGGCGCGTCGAGCAGGGTCAGGTCGTGGCGCTCGGCGATCGCACGGAGCCCGTCGAACGGCTCGACGCCGACGGTGGTGGTCTGCAGCCACACCTGGCCCGGCGCGAGACCGTCGGCGGCCTGCTCCAGGACGGCGGTCACGTCGTCGGCGTTCCCGAGCATCGTCACGACGACGTCGGCGCCGCGGACGGCGTCGGACGGGTCGGTGTACAGGGCCGCGCCCGCGTCGGCGAGCGGCTGCGCCTTGGCCGCGGTCCGGTTCCAGACCCGCAGGTCCAGACCGGCAGCGAGGATGTTGTGCCCCATCCCGGCGCCCATGATCCCGGTCCCCAGCAGTGCAACGGTCGTCATGACGTCCACGGTAGATCCGCGCCCGTGGTCCCGCCGGGTCACCGGCGCCGCGGAACCTGCTTCACTGGGGCCGTGGCCGACACGGGTGAGCCCGTCTTCTCCAACCGGACCGGGCGCCCGCCGGGCCGGATCATCACCGCGGTGTCCCGGTTCGTGCCCGGGATCCGCCGCGTGCAGCAGCAGATCGAGCCGTACGCGGCGCACTGGGAGGAACGCAACCGCACCGAGCTGTCCCGGACCGGCCCGCTCTGCGTCGTCCTCGGCGACTCGATGGCCCAGGGCATCGGCGCCTCGCACCCCGAGCGCGGGTGGGCCGGGCAGCTGATCGGGCGGCTGCCCGGGTGGCGGCTGGTGAACCTGTCGCAGTACGGCGCCCGCGTCGACGACGTCCTCGACGCCCAGCTCCCCGTCGCCGAGGGACTGCACCCCGAGCTGCTGCTGTGCCTGGTCGGGTCCAACGACCTGATGCAGCCACGGCACCAGGACGGTGTCGGACACCGGTACGCGGCGCTGGTCGACCGGCTTCCCCCGGGCACCGTCATCGGGAACCAACCGGGCACGTTCGCGGCGGCGCTGCAGGTCAACGGCCTGATCGACGACGCCGTGCGGCACCGCGGGCTCGTTCTGGCCGAGCTGCGGGACCCGCGGACCCGGCACTGGCGCGGCAAGCTGGCCTCCGACCGGTTCCACCCCAACGACCGCGGCTACGCCGCCATCGCCGAGGTGTTCTCCGAGGCACTGCGCCGAGCGGGTCGCTAGGTGTGATGTCCAGGGAGGTTGGTCAGCCTGGTGACTGGTGGCTGGCCGCCGATGGCGGAGTGAGCGCGGTGGTGATTGTAGAAGTGCATCCAGCCGGGTAGGGCGTCGTTGCGTTGGCGGGTCGACTCATAGAGTCGGGCGTAGGCCCAGCCGTCGGCCAGGGTCC
>NZ_VRMC01000268.1:0-871 GCF_008369905.1 Pseudonocardia sp. EV170527-09 | reverse complement strand
GGACCCTGGCCGACGGCTGGGCCTACGCCCGACTCTATGAGTCGACCCGCCAACGCAACGACGCCCTACCCGGCTGGCTGCACTTCTACAATCACCACCGCGCTCACTCCGCCATCGGCGGCCAGCCACCAGTCACCAGGCTGACCAACCTCCCTGGACATCACACCTAGCCGGACGACCCGGGCGCCGGGTGCGGTGCGCACCGCCCCGGTGTCCGGGTCGAGTGCTCCCGCCAGCACGGCGAGCAATGTCGACTTCCCGGCCCCGTTCGGCCCGGTCACGAGCAGCCGGTCGCCCCCGTCGAGGACCAGGTCGACCGGACCGGCGAGGCGGTCCCGTACACCGATCCCGTGCGCGCGCAGCTGCGGCGCGCCCGGTCGCACGTCGAGGTCGGGCCGACGCAGCGACGACGGCGGCACCGGCACGTCGACGCGGTGGCGCGTGGGTCTGTAACGAGAACGGTGGTTCCGGCGATGTTGTCAGTAGTGCTCGGCGCCCGGCCAGCGGTCACCGAAAGTGATGGCGAAGGCGTTGAGGACTGGCTTCCAGCGCATCATCCATCGGGTGTGGCCTCGTCCGGTCGGGTCGAGGCTGCGGGTGACAAGGTACAGACATTTCATCGCGGCCTGCTCGCTGGGGAAATGCCCTCGCGCTCGGACCGCTCGCCGGTAGCGGGCGTTCAACGATTCGATCGCGTTCGTCGTACAGATCACCCTCCGGACCTCGATGTCGTAGTCGAGGAACGGCATGAACTCGGTCCAGGCGTTACGCCACAAACGTATCATCGCCGGATAGGCTCGCCCCCACTCGTCATCGAGATCATCCAGCGCGGCTGCAGCGGCATCGGCGGTGGACGCGGTGTAAATAGCTC
>NZ_VRMC01000267.1:0-473 GCF_008369905.1 Pseudonocardia sp. EV170527-09 | reverse complement strand
GTTGAAAGTGGTCTCATGGATACCACAGGACTCCATGCCCAGGAAGGAAGGCTGGAAGAGTGCCTCCGGACACCGGAACCGCTCATTGCCAATGGTGATCACCTGCCCGTCGGGCAGCTCGTAACTCTTCTCCAAGGAGGAAGATGATGCAGCAGTAGCCATTTCTTGCTCAAAATCCAGGGCAACATAGCACAGCTTCTCCTTTATGTCACGAACAATTTCCCTCTCAGCAGTGGTGGTAAAGCTGTAGCCCCGTTCAGTCAGGATCTTCATGAGGTAGTCTGTCAGGTCCCGGCCAGCCAGGTCCAGACGCAGGATGGCGTGAGGGAGAGCATAGCCCTCGTAGATGGGCACAGTGTGGGTGACCCCGTCTCCGGAGTCCATCACAATGCCTGTGGTACGACCAGAGGCATACAGGGACAGCACAGCCTGGATGGCTACGTACATGGCTGGGGTGTTGAAGGTCTCAAACA
>NZ_VRMC01000266.1:0-896 GCF_008369905.1 Pseudonocardia sp. EV170527-09 | reverse complement strand
GGACCCGCAGGTGATCGGCCGGTTCGTCGACGTCGCCGCCACCCCGGACAAGGTCATCGTCTACTGCGCCGGGCACGTCGTCGCCCGCCACCAACGCAGCTGGGCCCGCCACGCGGTGATCACCGACCCGGCCCATCGCGACACCGCCGCGACGATGCGCCGCGCCCTTGCCCACGACCGCGACTCGCGCCGCGAAGCCGAGCGGCGCCATCTCGACGGGCACCCGGTGACCCTGCGCGCGCTGCCCGACTACGACGCCCTGTTCGGCGTCGACTTCACCCCCACCCCGAGCCCGGGCAACAGCCCGGACGGCCCTGCCGAGGAAGCGAGCAGCTCATGACCAGCGCACCGACAACAGCCACCGACCCCAGCCCGGATCCGGCCGGACCAGTGCTGACAGCGGTTCCCGATGGGTTACCGGCGATGATCGCCTACCTGACCCGGGTCCTGAAGACCCCGACGATCGCGGCCTGCTGGGAACAACTCGCCACCCAGGCCCGCGCCGAGAACTGGTCGCACGAAGAGTACCTGGGCGCGCTGTTGCAACGCCAGGTCGCCGACCGCGAGTCCAAGGGCACCGTCATGCGGATCCGGACCGCGCACTTCCCGCAGGTCAAAACCCTGGAGGACTTCAACCTCGACCACCTGCCCTCGCTACGCCGCGACATCCTGGCCCACCTCGCCACCAGCACCTTCGTCGCGAAGGCCGAGAACGTGATCCTGCTCGGCCCGCCCGGGATCGGGAAAACCCACCTCGCGATCGGGCTCGGCGTCAAGGCCGCGCACGCCGGCCACTCGGTCCTGTTCGACACCGCCAGCAACTGGATCACCAGACTGTCCGCCGCGCACCAGAGCGGACGACTCGAGGCGGAGCTGAAGAAGATCCGCCGCTACAA
>NZ_VRMC01000265.1:0-924 GCF_008369905.1 Pseudonocardia sp. EV170527-09 | reverse complement strand
CGCGATCACCGCGTAGTTTGACCGACGAAGGCTCACGAGGTAGCCGTCTTCGTCCACCACGTCAGCGGACGTGACCCGTCTCACTGCGGAAGTACTTCTCAAACAGCTGGACGAACGCATTGCGGTACTCGTCGCTGACCCACACAGTCGCCCGTTCCGGTCGCCCGGACTCCGGGATCTGGCGGGAGGACAGACAGCAGCAGCCAACGTGGCCGCTTGGGCGACTTCCGGTGAGCGGAAAGCCTGTTAAGACTGTCGATCCGGAGCGGAAACGCTGCATCGGCGCCCTCCAGCGTGACGATCGTGCCCAGCGCTCGCAGCTCGTCCTCCGTCAGCAGCTCGTCGCGTGCCTCCGTGCCCGACGCGAGTGCCGCCTGGAGTTCGGCCAACCGGCGCGCACCGTGCCCGGCGCGGTCCTCGACCGGACGGACGCGCGGCTCACCCCCACCGCGACGGCGGAACTCCTCGTCGGTCGACCGCTCCACCACGAGAAGATGACTGAGGTGGTCGTACTCAGGAGCCACAGCTGCCCGAGTGCCGTGACCGCAGGGCGGCGCGCAGATCGTCGAGGCCGACCCGCGCGTTCCCGGTGAGGATCGCGCTCTTTGCTGCCGACTCCGCAGCTCTCACCAGGTCAGCATGGGACAGCCCAGTGGCGTCCTCGGCCAGCTCCGTCCAAGGAACTCGTGATGCAAGGCTGCCCAGCCTGCGACGCATCACAGCCGCAGCCTGAGCTGTGTCGGGCATCTCGTAGTCCAGCACCATATCGAACCGCCGGAACAGCGCTCGGTCGAGAATCGTCCGGTGGTTAGGGGCCTGTGCAACGAACGGTGGTTCCGGCCCGACACGCCGGACCTCAGCGTCCGGCGGGATGGGCACTGTGAGTGATGACATCAGACCCTATGGGCTCTGCTGAGAACGAGA
>NZ_VRMC01000264.1:0-941 GCF_008369905.1 Pseudonocardia sp. EV170527-09 | reverse complement strand
CTAGGGCGTGTCCTGCGAATCGTTTGAGGCCCGGTCGCTGATCATGTTCCGGTGGTGGGACGTGGCGAGTTGACCGACTCAGCGTGGGCACGGATCGAGCCGCTGCTACCCGCTTCGGGACGGGGTGGACAGTGGCGTGATCACCGGCAGGTGATCAACGCGATCCTGTGGAAACTGCGTACCGGGGCGCCGTGGCGGGACCTGCCCGAGCGCTACGGGCCGTGGAAAACCCCGCACGAACGGCTTCGGCGCTGGACCGCCGACGGCACCTGGGAACGGATCCTCGACCAGGTGATCGTCAAGGACGACGCTGTCGGGAACGTGGAGTGGACCTTCAGTATCGACTCCAGCTCCGTGCGGGCCCACCAGCATTCCGCCGGGGCCCGGAAAAAGGGGGCTGCACCGCCGAGTGGATCGAGGACCTTGCCGTCGAAGGGGAAGCCCTCGGACGGTCCCGCGGCGGGCTGACCAGCAAGATCCACCTCGCCGTCGACGGGCGCGGGTTGCCGATGTCGGTGATCCTCACCCCGGGCCAGGCCGGGGACAACCCCCAGCTACTGCCCCTGCTTGACCAGGTCGCGGTCGGTCGTGACGGTCCCGGCCGGCCCCGGAAACGGCCTGAGCGGGTGCTGGCCGACAAGGCCTACTCCCACCCCTCGACCCGCGCGGCGATGCGCGAGCGCAGGATCACGTTCACCAGCCCGGAGAAGAGCGACCAGATCGCGCGCCGACACGTGAAGGGCTCCCGCGGCGGCCGGCCACCGCGCTTCGATCCCGAGATCTACGCCGACCGCAACGTGGTCGAACGGTGCTTCAACCGGCTCAAACAGTTCCGCGATCTGGCGACCCGCTACGCCAAACGCGCCGCCTACTACCGCTCCGAGATCCTCATCGCCGCGATCATCCTCTGGCTCCGCCAAGATTCACAGGACACGGCCTAG
>NZ_VRMC01000263.1:0-945 GCF_008369905.1 Pseudonocardia sp. EV170527-09 | reverse complement strand
TCTCGTTCTCAGCAGAGCCCATAGGGTCTGATGTCATCACTCACAGTGCCCATCCCGCCGGACGCTGAGGTCCGGCGTGTCGGGCCGGAACCACCGTTCGTTGCACAGGCCCGCCCCGTCGGCAGCAGCTCGCCGGGGCGCTGCAACGCGATCTGTAGGTCGGCCTGCTCCCACGCGAGCACCACCCGCGAGGCGTTTACGAACGACGCGACGAGGCCGAGGGTCTCGACGGCCGTGTGCGCGTCGTCGCCCGGGAAGTAGGGCCGCGACCGGACGTAGCCCGCGTACGGCTGACGACCCAGGTCACTGCAGAACATGTGCATGGTCGGGGGCGGGACGAACCCGCCCTCGGCCAGCGTCGCGTTGGTCGTCGCGACGGCGATGTTCTGCAGCTCGTCCACCAGCTGCTGCTCGGTCAGCTCCATGTCAGCAGAGTGTGCGACAGACCTCTGACAGTCTTGAACGTTTGATGGGCGCCTCCGAGGCTTGCATCGAACATACGTTCGGTGTCAAGGTCAAGGGATGCCTGTGGCCGCGGAGCACAAGTCCGAGTCGATCCTGGTAGTTGGCGCCTACCTGGATCAGGTGAGCGAGCTCCTGCGCGGCTGCGGGGCGCGGTTGCCTGTGTGCCGCGGGCCGCCGCCCGCGAGATCGAGGCCGGCCGACCCCTACCGATCAAGGTGGTACGCGTGATCAGGGAGGTGCTGCTGGAGGTCGAACAGCTCTTGACCGGCCTCGCTGGCGAGCTGGAGGCCTCGTCGGCAGCGCCTCGGATAACGAACGCAGCCTCCGCGGCAGGGCCCTGGTCCAGAACTCTCCGCCGAAGAGCTGGTTGTCAGAGCTGCATCCGAACGTGGCCGGTGCCTTGTGTCAACGGCGGGTTGGGAGTAACCCCGTAACGACGGATTGGGACTGACCCCCTTGTCGGGTGTTCAGTCGTTGCTG
>NZ_VRMC01000262.1:0-949 GCF_008369905.1 Pseudonocardia sp. EV170527-09 | reverse complement strand
CTCGAACACCACCCCGACCGGCCCGACCAACCACGAGGACCGGTCACCACCGACGCCCGCGACCCACTACGAGTCATCGGGGCACGACTGCGTCCCTGGAAAGGGCGGCTGCACGAGATCCGCGCAGTCCAGATCGGCCGCATGCGCACCACCACCAGCCGGGTTCCAGAAGGCCACCAGACACCGGTCCCGCGTCGAGGGACTGCGCTGGTGGTGGGGCTCGACCGGGCGCTACTCGACCGGCCGGCCGGACGCGGGGCACGACAAGCAGCACGAGAGGCACTCAGCGAACACCTACGCCAAATCCGGGAAGCCCGCCAGACTGCAACACAACCCAGTGACGACACTAGTGGCCGAAACCCGCTGGTAAGACCCTTACGGGTGCGTCCTCACGGATTGTCGGGGCCGTCCGGACCCGCGTGCTCGCGCCGCGCCGCGGCCAACACGTCACGCCGGACCCGATCGGGTACCCGATCCAGCGTCACAGACAGGCTGTCCAACACAGCGGCCATCGCCAACCCCGACGTCCTGACCCGCGACATCCCCGTGGTCATGGTCCTGGCCGGCTACCACCGCCCGATGTGCCTGATCGGGGCGCGCTGCACCGCGCCGGAGTGCCCCTGCACGTGCTCGCCGACCACGAAGGAGCCCTCGCCGACGCCGTCCTCGATCTCGTGATCAAACCGATCCTGCCCGACCTCGTCTCCGACGCCGCCCGCGCGGCGCAGAACGTCCAGGACGACGGCCGCACCAGCGGCGACGCCCTGACCGCCTACCACAACGTCCTGATCGCCGGGCGCGCCACGAACCGCGCGACCACCTGATCACCTCCGGCCAGGGCCTGTGCAACGAACGGTGGTTCCGGCCCGACACGCCGGACCTCAGCGTCCGGCGGGATGGGCACTGTGAGTGATGACATCAGACCCTATGGGCTCTGCTGAGAACGAGA
>NZ_VRMC01000261.1:0-992 GCF_008369905.1 Pseudonocardia sp. EV170527-09 | reverse complement strand
TCTCGTTCTCAGCAGAGCCCATAGGGTCTGATGTCATCACTCACAGTGCCCATCCCGCCGGACGCTGAGGTCCGGCGTGTCGGGCCGGAACCACCGTTCGTTGCACAGGCCCATGCCCACGGCCTGCTCCGCGCGGCGATCGAGTACCCGGACCCGGTGGTCTTCCTGGAGCCGAAGAAGCACTACTTCACCTCCGAGGAGGTCGACACCGCCGTGCCGGTGCCACCGATCGGACGTGCCGTCGTCCGCCGCCCCGGGGCCGACGCGACGCTCATCGCCTACGGCCCGACGGTCCCGCTCGCCCTCGCCGCCGCCGAGGAGGCCGCCCTGGAGGGCCGCGACCTCGGCGTTGTCGACCTGCGGTCGATCGTCCCGTTCGACGACGAGACCGTCTGCGCGCAGGTGCGCAGGACCGGGCGGGCGGTCGTCGTCGCGGAGGCACCGGGGTTCGCCTCGGTCGCCTCGGAGATCGCCGCCCGGGTCTCGGAGCGGTGCTTCCACCACCTCGAGGCGCCGGTGCGCCGGGTGACCGGTTTCGACGTGCCCTACCCGCCGCCGAAGCTGGAGCAGCACCACCTGCGGTTGCGTCCAGGGACGTGGTGTACGACGTCGTCGCTGATCAACGGCGTGGCGTCGGGATATGAGACGGCCACCGCGTGATCCTTCGAGTGCTTAGAGTTCTCGAGGGAGGAGACGCGATGGCCGCGTCAGACAGTGTGAACGATGTGGCGGGCTGGGTGAACGACCGGCTCGCTGATGCAAGCCCGGATCTGCTCCGGGCGATGATCAAACAGTTCGCCGAGACGCTCATGGCGGCCGAGGCCGACGCGATGTGCGGCGCCGGCTATCGGGAACGCAGCGCCGAGCGGGTCAACTCCCGCAACGGCTACCGGGCCCGGGACTGGGACACCCGCGCCGGCAGCGTGGAGCTGGCGATCCCCAAACTCCGCACCGGTTCCTACTTTCCCGACTGGCTGCTCGAGCGCCGGCGC
>NZ_VRMC01000260.1:0-998 GCF_008369905.1 Pseudonocardia sp. EV170527-09 | reverse complement strand
TGGAGAACGTGTGGCCCCAGGCGATCGTGCAGACCTGTGTCGTGCACCTGATCCGCAACTCACTGCGCTTGACTTCACGGCGTGACACCGACGCCGTCAAACGCGCCATCCGAGCTATTTACACCGCGTCCACCGCCGATGCCGCTGCAGCCGCGCTGGATGATCTCGATGACGAGTGGGGGCGAGCCCATCCGGCGATGATACGTTTGTGGCGTAACGCCTGGACCGAGTTCATGCCGTTCCTCGACTACGACATCGAGGTCCGGAGGGTGATCTGTACGACGAACGCGATCGAATCGTTGAACGCCCGCTACCGGCGAGCGGTCCGAGCGCGAGGGCATTTCCCCAGCGAGCAGGCCGCGATGAAATGTCTGTACCTTGTCACCCGCAGCCTCGACCCGACCGGACGAGGCCACACCCGATGGATGATGCGCTGGAAGCCAGTCCTCAACGCCTTCGCCATCACTTTCGGTGACCGCTGGCCGGGCGCCGAGCACTACTGACAACATCGCCGGAACCACCGTTCTCGTTACAGACCCCCCTGAAGGACTACACGTGGGCCTGTCCCACGGCTGGGAGTGTGAGCTTGGCCCCCTGCGCCGGACACTGACGGTGTGGGGTCAGTGATCTTGGTGTGGTGGGGTGTGGGCTGTTTCGTAGTCGGCTGGGCTGAGCATCCCGATGCTGGAGTGGCGCCTGATCGGGTTGTACCAGCACTCTATCCACTCGAATATCGCATTGGCAAGATCGGCGCGGCTTTTCCAGGATCTGGAGTCGAGTAGTTCCAGCTGCATCGTCCCCCAGAAGGACTCGACCATCGAGTTGTCGTAACAATCGCCGACCGAGCCCATGGAACCGACTAGTCCCGCCTCGATCAGTCGGCGCCCGAACGCCCAGGACGTGAATTGCGAGCCGTGGTCAGAATGTAGGATCGCCGAGTACGGTTCGGGACTGCGACGGGTGATGGCCATGCCGAGCGCGTCGGTGACGAGTTCGGT
>NZ_VRMC01000025.1:0-66899 GCF_008369905.1 Pseudonocardia sp. EV170527-09 | reverse complement strand
CCGGTCCGGATCGACTCCGCCGACGCGGGATCGACCTCACCCGCCGCCACCGCCGCGGCCAGCTCGGCGCGCAGCTCAGCCATCGAGCGGGCCCGCGGCCGGGTCGCCTTGCGCCGCGGTCGGCGGCGGCCGTGCTCGCCGTCGCGGCCCCCGGCCCGGCGGTCCAGCGTCGCGACACCGTGACCGTCCGGCCGGTCGTCCTCGGTGCCGATATCGACCGGGTCGTGGTGCTGGTCCCCGGTCCCGCCCGCGGGCTCGTCAGCAGACGGGACCGGGAGGCTCGACAGGGGCGGGGTCTGCTCGGCCAGCCACGCCGACACCTCCGCGGCCAGCTCCTCCCCGGCCCCCGCCGAGTCATCGGCGACAGGCAGCCCGGGAGTGGTGTGCGGGGCCAAGCGGGCACGCCCCAGCCGGTCACGGCGCACCCGGTAGACCCCAGGGGCGTGGACCAGACAGGCATCGCCGTCGGTGTCGATCTCAGCGACCGCCGCCCGCAACGCCGCCCGACGAGCCGCACGCAGCTTCCGCTCCGCCGCCCGCACCACACCCGAACGGCGAGCCGGGCGGGCCCCAGCGGTCACCAACTGGTGCGCGATCACCCCAGCCACCGACACCACACCCATCACCAGCCCGGCACTCACACCCGCGTCCAGGCCGTGGGCCAGGTTCAGCCCCGCAGCCACCGCGGCGAACGCCCACACCCCCACCTGCAACGCCCACACCGGAGCGCCCGGGTGGGTCCGGCGACGCGACTGCACCGCGAGCGCGAACGCCCACATCCCCAACTCGGACAGCACCGGCAACACCGCGCCGGTGGGTCCTCCGTAGAGCGCGACGCCGTAGGAGGCCATCGCCGGGACCGCCATCACCGCCGACGCCACCGCCAGCGGATAGATGAGCAGGTCCACCCGATGCCGCGCCACCCACACCCCGACCGCCGCCCGCCGGGCCGCAGCCCGCTTCCGCCGCTCGGCCCGGACCCGGCGGGACTGCTCGACCCGCGCCACCCGCACGGCCTCATCCCGGGCGGCCTGCTCGGAGCGGCGCCGCTCAGCGATCTCCGCCCGCACCGCCTCCGCATGCAACGCCCGCTCCGCAGCAGCGTCGGCATCACGACGCGCCAGCTCCGCCGCCGCCGCCCGGTCCTCACGCCGACGCTCCGCCCACGTACCGGCGCTCATCGCACGGCCGCCTTCATACACCGCGGCCGCGAGCACACATCACCCAAGCCCGACCGCACCCGAACCCCACAGGACCGCCAATGCACCCGCCCCGACGCCTCCTCCGTGTGACGGCCCCGACGGTGATGCTTCGCGTACTGCGACGCCGCCAACTCCCGCGCCACCGCACCCCGACCCACACGAGCCCCGCCCCTGGCCGTACTCGACAACCAACCCATCACCCCGCTCCTCTCCTCCGCCTACTTCGTCTGTCCTATGTGGATCAACAGGGTGCGCCCGTCCGATCCCGACCGGCCAGCACCCGATGCGCACGACCCGCTTCACCGACGCCACCCGCACCGTCGACGCGGTGAACAACCCCTCACCTGGCGTCGCACCGGGCTCGACGTCCCCGCGCCGCACCGCGGCCCGCAGCTCGGACGCTGATGCGGACTCGTCGAGAACCAGCAGCGCCCCCCGCCGCCACCCCTGCACCCGGTAGACCCGCTGACGCGGGTCGATCCCGAGGAACCGGTCACCGACCCGCAGGCGCGTCATCGGGACCAGCTCGCACACCGCGGCCACCCGCCGACCCGCCAGCTGGGTCGGCACCGTCAGCTCCGTGGACTCCCAGGCCATCACCGGCCACCCCCGGCCAGACCGACCCGCCGCGCCGTGCCCGCGGCCAGGTACGACATCGGCGCCGACCGCGAGGTCTCCACCACCCCGCACGCAACATCCGCACCGGACGCTCCTGCGACGCCTTCGCCGCCGCCCGCTCCACCGCGGGACTCAGCCGGGCGCTCACGCCGCCACCTCATCGGTAACCGGCACCGCGAGGTCGGACGTGCCGACCTCGACGACCATCGACGACCGGGAAATGGACCCGTCGACCGGTTTGCCCGAGGGGTTGCCGTTGGCGGCGGGGATCGGCCCGAGCTCGTCGGCAATCACGCGATCCCAGAACTCGTGCAGGGCCTCCCGCTGGACGTCGTCCAGCGGGACGACGCAGTCGGCCAGGTAACTCATCGAACCCATCGCAACCCTCCTCACTTGAACGCTTATGTTGGCGCTTATAGTAGCGCTCGTGTTGGCAGCGTCAAGCGCACCGCGGCACTCGACCGGCCGTAGAAGTTCGTCGCTCAGGTCTCAGAGCGCTAGAGTTAACGCAGCTAGGAGCGCTAACGCGGAGGTCTCAGCGGTGATGGATTGGCAAGCCGTGGCATCAGCCATGAACACCCGAATGGCAGAGCTGGACGTGACACAGGTCGACTTGTCGCGGCGTTCCGGAGTCAGCGTTGCCACCCTCCGCACCCTGCAGAGCGGTGAGTCCCGCCGGAGATCCCCCCGAACACTGAGCGCCGTGTCGGAGGCACTTGGTTGGCCCAGCGGCCACCTCACTGCGGTCGCCGAAGGGCGACCCCCGCAGGAGGTGGGATCGAGCGCAGCCCCGACCGCCGAAGCCCTCCACCTCGCCGTGCAGGCCCTCGAAGCTCGGCTCGAAGCTGTCGAACGTCGGCTGCCCGCCGGAGAGCGCTGATCCCGCAGAAGTTGGCCAGTCTGGCCGTGGAGCCTTGCGCTTGTTGGCATGCTCAAAGCTTCAGCCGGACAGCCGGAACCGAGAAGTGGACAACCGTATCCAGAGCCCACCAAGCCGAGGTGGATACACCTGCGAGACGAGGGGCGTAGCAGCCGCATGACCTCCGGGGGCAAAGACCGGCACCAACGGCACTTCGTCACGCTCTTTCGAGAGCTGCGTGACGACCGCGGACTCTCTTACCGGGAGCTGGAACGGCCGACACTTGCCACACGGGGCTGGATCAGCAATGTGGCAGCAGGGACCCGATGGCCTGGGCGTGACTGGGCCGAACGAGCTGATCAAGTACTACATGCTTCCGGCTCACTAGTTTTAGCATGGGATCGCGCAAATAGCGAGCGGGAGGAGAGTGCACGGCAACGGAAACTTCTCATCGCCACCGAACAAGAATCGGCTGCAATCATTGCTGCAGCAGCAAATCCCGACGCAGTAGACGTCG
Organism: Pseudonocardia sp. EV170527-09; assembly: GCF_008369905.1. Lineage (NCBI taxonomy): Bacteria > Bacillati > Actinomycetota > Actinomycetes > Pseudonocardiales > Pseudonocardiaceae > Pseudonocardia > Pseudonocardia sp. EV170527-09. Next base: position 63,703 of record NZ_VRMC01000025.1, on the reverse strand, counting down.
ACACTCTGAGCGAGAGCGTCGCATCGCTCAGCATCGCCTATCTGCATCAACCCGCAGAGCCGATGCTGCGCAGGGCGACAGACATCCGGAAAGAGTCTCTAAGGCGGCTAGCCGAAGGCGCTGTGCGACCACACGAATTGCGCGACTTGACCCTAGCGGCAGGCAGAGCCTCCGGGGTGCTTATCTACGCTGCCCTCGACCTCGGCCACCCCGAGATTGCCGCGACCCACGCTCGTGCCGCATGGCATCTAGCGGAATCCGCGAACGACAACGAGCTGCGCGCCTGGGTCCGCGGAACCGAGTCTCTCCTGGCGCGATTCAAGAAGAACTACGGCCTTGCGGACGACCTTGCCCAGGACGGTTTGAAGTACGCGGGAGCAGGTACGTCGACGATTCGCCTCCTATGTGGAGCAGCCCAGTGTGCCGCCAACCTCAACAACTCCACAAGAGCGCAGGATCTCCTAGATAAAGCTCTATCATTGCGCGACAAAGCCGCGTCCGACTCCGTGAACGGCCTCTACTCCTTCAGTTACGCCAAACAGCTTTATTATGGTGGGTCGAGTCTGATGTGGCTTGACGACCCACAAGCCCTGAAACGTGCAGACAGAGACGCCGGGGATGCCATTTCTCTGTGGGAACACGAGGGAGATGAGTTCCGGTCACTGGACGACGAGGCCCTGGCTCACGTGTATCAAGCAACTGCCCGCATCAAGCTAGGCAAAATCGATGGAGCGATGCAGGTCTTACGCCCTGTAATCAATCTGCCCGAGGAACGGCAAATTTCCTGGATCCGTAGGCGGATCTCAGAAGTGGGAGACCTACTCGGCGGCGAGCGCTTCAAGGGATCGGTTATCGCAGCGGACGCCAGAGACGAGCTTCGCAGCCTTGCCTAGCGGGGGAGCGCCGGGCCGGAGCAGCTCGCAGCAACGTCGATGGTCACCCCGACCGCACGGTCGGCGAGTAGCTAACTGAGTACCAACGACCACGGACTTCGCGGGGCACCGGCGGACGCCCCTGGACTGCACGGCGCAGGAACATAAGGGTGATCGAGACGTGAGTCGTTCGCCGAAATTGCTTCGGGACGAAGAGGTCGCAGGTTCAAATCCTGTCACCCCGACCACATGAAGGCCCAGATCCGACGGATCTGGGCCTTCGTCGTGTTCGGTGGGGCTACTCCCCGACGAGCCCCGCGAACCCGTCCAGGGTCCGCGCGAGGCCGAACTCCCACGCACGATCCGGGTTCCAGGCGCTCCCGTGGGCCGCGCCCACCGCGCTGCCGACCCGGACCGCCAGCGGGTAGAGCTCCGGGTCCAGCACCCGGTCCAGCAGCGGCGCGTTGACCGCCCACCACTGCTCGTCGGTCAGCGACGACGCCAGGGCCGCGTCGCGGGCCTCCTGCTCGGCGAGAGCGTGTTGACGGACGAAGGCCAGCAGGTGCGACAGTGCGCTGTCCCGGTCCAGGTCCGACAGCCCCAGACCGTCGAAGGCGTGCAGCTCGTACTCGTACTTCACCATCTGCCCGGGACCGAGCGACGGCCGGTGCGTGGAGACGGCCGCCGCCCACCGGTGTGCCCGGTGGAACGCGCGGTTGCCGTCGGCGACCGAGGTGAGGCGGTCACGCCACGGCCGGCCGGCGAGGTCGGGCCGCGGCATCGCGCGGTAGGCCGCGTCGAGCATCAGGTCGAGCAGCTCGGCCTTGCCCGGCACGTAGGTGTAGGTCGTCATCGTCGACACCCCGAGGGCGTCGGCGACCTTCCGCATGCTGAGGGCGGACAGGCCGTCCCGGTCGGCCAGCGCGAGGGCCACCTCCACGACCCGGTCCAGCGAGAGCGACTGCCGAGGACCGCGGCGCGGGACGGCCGCAGGGTCGCGCCAGAGCAGCGCGAGCGTCCGGTCCGGGTCGCCGGCGTTCGTTCGCGTGGGAGCCACCTCGCCATTCTCCCCCACCTTTCCATGTACGCTGTACATCGTACGCCGTACACAGTTGAGGAGCCCCATGCGCATCACCGCCTCCGCCGTCGCACTGAACGTCGAGGACGTCGCCGCGTCGCGCTCCTTCCTGGTCGAGCACTTCGGGTTCGAGGTCGCCATGGCGGCCGACGGGTTCGCCTCGCTCACCCGCGACGACGTAGGCATGAACGTGATCTTCCTGCGACGCGGCCTGGAGACGCTCCCGGACGACCAGCGCGAGGTCCACGCAGCCGGGCAGATCCTCGCGTTCACCGTCGACGACCTGGAGGACGAGCTGGCGCGCCTCGTCGAGGAGGGGGTCGCCATCACCATGCCGCTGACCGCCGAGGAGTGGGGCGAGCGGGCCTTCCAGGTCCGCGACCCCAACGGCGTCGTCGTCCAGCTCGTCGACTGGAACGGGGCGACCGCTCCCCGGTAGCGGACCGCCTCCGACTGCACGAGGGCCCCGTGGTCGGAACCACCGGGGCGCGGGCGACCCGCCGGGGTGGTGGGGTGCGACGACAGGGCGTGATGCGCGATCCTGGAGGAATGAGTGAGAACCCGGTAGCGCTCGAACTGGACGACGCGGGACTGGCCGGTGGCCTCCCCCGCCCGGCACACCAGCTCGACGGGATCCAGGACGTACCGTTCCGCCCGGTCCAGTTCCGTGACAACGACCTCCCGACCGCACTGGAACGTGCCGCGCAGTGGCTGCGCGAGACCCAGACCTGGCTGGGCGAGCCGGTGGACGTGATCGCCATCCACCTCGACTACAACGAGGCCTCGGAGGCCGCGTACTACGAGCTCAAGCTGCTCTGCAACGAGGAGGACCTCGCCGGCGCACCCATCGCGGTGCGGCAGCGGGCCGCCGCCGACGCCTGATCCCCGACGACGGGTCGTCGCCCCGGTCCGCCAGGGCGACGACCCGTCCGTGACCAGGGTCACGATCGGCACCATGATCAGCAGGTCACGGACCCGGGACCGTCGCCTCCGAGCCCGCCGGGAGGAACGGGTGTTTGGCCCACACCGCGTGCTGCGGTAGCGTTCCTCTCGGTCACCGTAGTTCTGAGTTTCGTGTTTCGCACGCGTCCGCAGAATGATGATGCGGGCGGATCCGCTGTCTTTGGTGTAGCTGAAGCTGGCTGCCGTCTGGGAATTCCTCTGACCCGGGCAGCCGCACGACGTGGTTGTTCCGTCCGAAAGCTGCATGACAAGGAGTCACCATGACCAACGGAACCGTGAAGTGGTTCAACGCCGAGAAGGGCTTCGGCTTCATCGCTCCCGAGGACGGCGGCGCTGACGTGTTCGTCCACTACTCGGCGATCGAGGGCAGCGGCTTCAAGGAGCTGCAGGAGAACCAGGCCGTGTCCTACGAGGTCACCCAGGGCGCCAAGGGCCCGCAGGCCTCCTCGGTGTCCCCTCGCTGAGACACCCCGCCCGGCCGTAGCGCCAGGCAGTAGTTCCTCCGTCCGATGGCGGCATCCCCACTGGGGGTGCCGCCATCGGCGTGTTCCGGGCGGCTAGCGTCGTGCCGTGTCGCTGTCCGCCCGTCAGGCCTCGTTGCTCGGATCCTGGCTGCCCGGGCACGAGGTCGTGGCCGACCTCGGCTGGGGCCTGGTCGGGACCACGGTGCTGCGGGTTCGCCACGACGGCGTCGACCTCGTCGTGAAGGCCGGCGACGACGCCGACGCCCACATCGCCCGGGAGATCCGCGCCCACCGCGAGTGGCTGGCCCCGCTCGTCGCCCGCGGTCGTGCGCCGGAGCTCCGCCGGGCCGATGCCGACGCGAAGCTGCTGGTCACCCGCTACCTGCCCGGGGCCCTGGTGCAGGACACACCCGCCGAGCACGAGCCGTCGACCTACCGCGGGGCCGGGGAGCTGCTGGCGCTGCTGCACGACCGGATAGCCGTCGACGACGACGGCTACGGCGCCCGGTTGCGCGACACCGTCCTGACCAGGCTCGGGCGTCCGCACCGCATCGCACCCGGGATCCTCGCGCGGCTGCGGGCGGAGGTGAGCGGCTGGCCGGTCCCGGCGGCTCGGCTCGTTCCCACCCACGGTGACTGGCATCCGCGCAACTGGTTGGTGCACGACGGGGCGGTCTCGATGATCGACCTGGGCCGGGCGGCACTGCGCCCACCGCTCACCGACCTCGTCCGCCTGGCGTCCCGCCAGTTCCGGTGGGACCCGGCGCTGGAGGCTGCCCACCACGAAGGCTACGGCGGCGACCCGCGCGAGCCCGGCCCGTGGCGCCGCGAATGGGTCGCCGAGGCCGTCGGCACCGCGACCTGGGCCCTGCGGGTCGGCGACGAGCCGTTCGAGGCCCATGGACACCGGATGCTCGCCGAGGCGTTCCCGGACTAGCGTGGCGCGGTGCCCCTCGTCGTCGCTCCGGCCGCCTCCTTCGACGACCTCGCGACCCTGCTGGGCCCGAAGCGTTCCCCCGACGCGTCGGTCTGCTGGTGCCTCTCACACCGGCTGCCCGCGGCGCGGAACCGTGCCCTGACCGGCCGGGCCCGGGGCGAGTACGTCCGGGAGCTGACGACCCGCGCGGTCGCACCCGGCGTCGTCGCCCACGACGACGGCGAACCGGTCGGCTGGGCCGCCGTGGCCCCACGCGCGGAGCTGCCGTTCGCCCGCTCCCGCACCATCCCGCGCGTCGACGACCTCCCGGTCTGGTCGGTGTGGTGCTTCCGGGTCCGTGCCGGCCACCGGGGCCGCGGCATCGCGCACGCCCTGCTCGCCAGGGCCGTCGGGTACGCCCGCGACCAGGGCGCACCGGCCGTCGAGGGCTACCCGGTGGACAACCGGGGAGCCCGGGTCGACCTGACGATGGCCTACGTCGGCACCCGCGCGTTGTTCGAGGCGGGCGGGTTCACGGTCGCCGCGGAGACCACCGGGGTGTCCGGCGGGTTCCCGCGGGTGGTCATGCGCCGATCGACGTCCGTCTGAGCTCCCGGCGGCGCAGCAGGTACCCGGCTGCGGCGGCGAGCAACCCGGCGAGCGCCAGACCGTGCTCGAACCAGGCACCCCAGCGGGTCGCGAACGTCAGCTCGGTGCGCAACGGCACCTGCTCGACCAGGGTGTCGGCGGTGTAGAGCCCGGTCCGGGCGACGACGGAGCCGTCCGGCCGGATCACCGCGCTCGCCCCGGACAGCGCCGCGACGACCGCGGCCCGGCCGTGCTCGACGGCCCGCAGCCGCGACATCGCGAGGTGCTGCCAGGTCATCTCGCCCCGCCCGTACCAGGCGTTGTTGGTCGGGATCACCAGCAACGAACCGCCGTCGGCGACGCCGTCGCGCAGCACGTGGTCGTAGGCGGTCTCGTAGCAGATCGCCGTCGCCACCCGAGTGCCCGCGACGGGCAGGACCCCGGGCGCCGTACCCGGGGTGAAGTCGGCCAGCGCGACGAACGGGGTCAGGTACTGCGTGACCGCCCGCAGCGGGATGCGCTCGCCGAACGGCACGAGCTCCTGCTTCGCGTAGCGCTCCCCCGCCCCGGCCCCCGGGTTCCAGACAACCACGGCGTTCTCGGTGTCGGTCGCACCCGCCTCGTAGTTGGCGCCGATCAGGAACGGCACTCCGAGCACGTCGACGGCCCGGGCGACCGCCGGGTCGACGCCGTCGGTCGACAGCGAGCTCTCCGGCCACACGACGAGGTCCGGCCGCGCGACCGCGCCGGACCGGACCCGGTCGGCCAGCACGGAGGTCTCGGCGAGGCTGTTCGCGCGCAGGGTCCGACCGGCCGAGAACAGACCGAGCCCGATGTCGGGGGCGTTGCCCTGCACGACCGCGACGGTGCGGGTGCCGTCCTGGGCGTCGACGGGCGGGGTCGGCACCGCGAGCAGCACGAGCACGATCGCCACGACCGGGACGAGGCCGACGACCCGGCGGGGGCGCTGCAGGAACGCCGCCACGCAGAATCCGGCCGCGACCACCGCGACCGACACCAGCGGGGCCCCACCGATCGCGGCCAGCGGCAGGAACGGGCCCTCGACCTGCCCGAAGGCGACCCGGCCCCACGGGAAACCGTTGAGCGGGAACCGGCTCTGCAGCCACTCCTGCGCGGCGAACGCGAGCGCACCCCACACCGGTGCGGCGGGCAGCCGGGCGGCGAGGGCGACGAGCGCGCCGCCGAGGGCCGGGAACCCCGCCATCACCAGCGACAGCCCGATCCACGGGAACGGCCCGTAGTCGCGGCCCAGGAAGTCCTGGATCCACATCAGGTGCGCCAGGTAGAACGCGAACCCGAACACCGCACCGAGCCACGCGGCGCGGCGCACCCGGACCCCGGACAGGGCCCACCAGAGCAGCGCGAACGCCACGATCGCGGTCCACCACACGGTGCGCGGCGGGAACGCCAGGTGCAGCAGCACCCCGCCGACGACGACCGTCGCGATCCGCAGCGCGAGTGCCTTCACCACAGGGTCAGCATGATCCGGTCGCGCCGCGGGCCCGCGCGCGGGTCCGGACGAGCACCGCCACCACCACGGCGACGACGAGCAGCGCGCCCGCGTAGGCGGCGACGAGCTGCCCCGGCCGGCCGGAGAAGTCCCCCGCGAGCGGCGGCACCAGCACCGCAGACACCGCCACGACCCCGGTCAGCACCGCCCGCGGCCGCGGGCGGTGCGGCACACAGGCCAGCGGGGTCAGGGCCCACAGCAGGTACCACGGGTGCAGCACCGGCCCGAGCACCACGACGGCGCCGAGCACCAGGCCGACCGCCGTCGTCGCGGTGGTCCGGCCGCGGGCCTGCGCCGCGAGCACTCCGGCCGCGAGCACCGCGGCGAGCACCGTCCCGACGGTCCGCGCCACCGTCAGCGCCGCGGCCGGGTCCGCGCCGAGCACGTCCGCGAGCGCCGCGGCCCAGTTGGTCGGCGCCATCCAGCTGAACAGCTGCCCGGGTGCGGAGACCGCGGCGAGCCAGCTCCCCGTGCCGACCTCGACGGCCGACACCACGAGCGCGACCACCACGGAGACCCCCGCGACCAGTGCGACCGCGGCCCACCGGTGGGCGCGGCCGGACGCGGACCGGGTCGCGGCGACCGCCAGGACCACGAGCCCGGCCGCCGCGGGAACCTTCACCAGCGCCCCCAGCGCGACGAGCGCGGTGCCGGCGACGAGCGGCGCCCACGGCCCGCGCAGCCCGACGGCGAGCCCCAGGAGCAGCAGCGCGAGCATCGGCCCGTCGTTGTGCACCCCGCCGACGACGTGCCAGAGGACCAGCGGGTTCGCGACCCCCCACGCCAGCGCCGTCCCGGGCGGGACCCCGTGCTCCCGGGCCAGGCACACCACGGCCCACGCGATCCCCGCCACCGCGACGACGGCGAGCAGCCGGTACGCCGCCACCCCGACGACCACCCCGTCCCCGGCGACGGCGGCGACCGCCTTCTGCCACAGGTCGGTCACCGGCCCGTACGGCGACGGGGTCCCCCGCCAGTACCCGTCGACCCGCGCGAGGACCGGCGACCCGGCGGGCAGCCCGGCCGCCGGACCGGTCCGGTGCGGGTCGGCCCCGCCGAGCGCGACCATCCCCTGGGCGAGGTAGCTGTACACGTCGCGGGAGAACAGCGGCGGCGCGACGAGCAGCAGCGCGGCCCAGGCGAGCAGCGCACGCACCGCGTGGGCGGGGGCCACCGGTGCGCGCACCAGCAGCAGCCAGGCCACGACGACCAGCCCCATCCCGGCCACTGCGGCGCCGAGCGCGAGCGCCGACCCGGGCCGGAGCACCACCGCCCAGGCACCGCCGGTCAGCAGCACCGCTCCGGCGGCGCCGAGCACCGTCGGCACCCCGACGACGGCCCCGGGCGCAGGCGGCACCGCACCGACGACGCCGGGCGCAGGCGGAGCCCCTCCGGCGGCGGGCGCAGGCGGATCCTGGCGGCGTTCCTCCCCCACGGCCGGGTCAGGCGGTCGGGGCCGCCGGGCCCTCGGAGGCCTGGAGCGCGCCGGCGGGGAGCCGGTCGACGCCCCAGCTGCGTTCGATGTAGCCGACGATCGTGTCGATGACCTCGGCGGGCACGCGGCCCGGCTCGCCGAGCTCCAGCGGGTCGCCGTGGAAGATGTAGAGCCGCGACGCGAACTGGTCGAACGGCAGCGACGCCTCGCCGAAGCGTTCCCCGTTGCCCGCCGTCGAGACGACGACACCGTCGCCCCAGTCCTGTCCGCTGTCGTTGTTCGGGTTGTAGAAGTACACCCGCATCACGTCGCTGAGGTCCGGCGCGACCCGCAGGATCGCGATGGCGTGCCAGCCGACGTAGCGGGCGGCGCTGTCGGTCACCGCGATCCCGGCGGGCTGCGGGTGGATCAGCGGCTGACCGCCGTTGTAGGCGGGGTGGTAGCCGGCGTGGAACTGGCGCAGGAAGGCGTCGAGGTCGGTGAGGTTGCCGGTTTCGACGTCGACGTTGATGTGGAAACCGCGGGCCGCCCACCAGCCGTGGAACTCCGGGTTGACCCAGCGGTGCGGGTCACCGGGCCGGTCCGCGCAGCGGCGGCCCATCTCGGCGTAGATCCGGTCCAGGTGCGGGACGACGACCAGCGACACCGGGTCGAGGTCGATCGGCAGCTTCTCCGCGACCCCGGCCCCGATCTCCTGCGAGGAGATCCGCTGCCCCTCGAAGTGCATGACGATCTCGTCGTCGCGGGCCGCCCAGACGACCATCTGGAGCAGGTAGTCCGGGTCGTTGTAGGCCCACATCGACAGGGCGCGCGCGGACTGGCAGGTGGGGTTGTCACCCTGCCCTACGCCGAGCGGCTGGCCCAGCATCGACAGCACGCCGGCCAGCAGCCGCACCTCGGGCTCGGGCTGCTCGCCGAACGCGGCGACCAGGCGTTCCCGGGCCGCCGGGCCGATCTCGAGCGCGATCTGGCGCCACAGTCCGGGCACGACCGGCGGTTCGTAGAGGATCCCGCGGTCGAGCAGCAGCGCCAGGCCGTAGATGCACTGCGCGGTGTGCGGGGTGACGGCCTCCTCGATCAGCCGGTGGACCAGGTCGCGGAAGCGCAGCAGGCAGTTCTTGCCGGTGTCGGACAGACCGAGCGCCTCGGCGAGCAGGTAGTCGCTCTCGTGCCGCAGGAACTGCAGCAGCTCCGCGTGGTACGGCGACACGAGCCCGGTGTCGTGCATGGCCCGGGCGAACCCGGCCGCCTCGTACTGCAGGCCGCCGGTGTCCATCGCCTCCAGACGCGAGCGGAAGACGTCGATGCCCGGGTCCTCGCGACTCGCCTCGGTGGTCCCGAACAACGCGGTGATCAGCCGATCGAGGCCCTGCCCGGAGGACAGGTCGACGCTCGGGTCGCCGCGCCACACCGACAGCCGGGTGATCAGCGACGTCACCTGGTCGACCTGGATCGGACGCTGGCGCAGGATCCGCCAGATCTCGGCGACCAGCTTGTCGAGGACGCTGTCGTAGCCGATGCCCTCGGCGATGTGCCGGAACAGGTCGCGGATCATCTGGGCCGTCCGGCCCTCGTGGACCCGCTCCGCCTCGGTCGGCGGGGTGAACAGCAGCTCCAGGTTCATCGCCAGCACCTGGGACAGGAACTGGCGGGCCTCGTCGGCCGAGATCGCGGGGTGCTCGTACTCCCCCAGGGCGACCGCGAGCATCCGCAGCTCGCTGGTCGCCTCCATCACCACCGTGTCGGCGACGCCGCTGTGCAGCCCCGCCCCGACGAACGCCGGGACGAGGATGTCGGGCTGGGCCCAGTCGGTGCCGGCGAACACGCCGGCCTCCTCCAGCTGCCGGGCACGGGCCTGCACGGCGGCGGGGCCACCCTCCTGCAGCAGCACGCGACGGAGCTGCTCCAGAACCCTGCGGATCTTCGTCGTCTTGCCGAAGTCCGGGGTCCGGGCAAGGTCGCGGGTGGCGTCGTCGAGCGAGACCAGGCGCCTGTCCAGCACGGAGGTCCCACTCGCGACGTCGACGGTCGGTTTCACACGGCTTCCCTCGTTCGGGCTCCACGGCCGTGGGCGGGGTACCCGCCCTCAGACGTAGAAGTCGAGTTCTTCCTGCTTCTTCAACAGATCCCGCATCCGGTAGGGGTCGTCCCCGAAGAAGTAGAGCAGACCCCAGTGTGTGCCGAACGCGGTCCTCTTCGTCACCGTCTCCTCGACCGGCGACGTGAGGTCGTGCGACTCGTAGTAGTCGTCGTCCTCGGTCTCCTCGGGGATCTGCAGGCTGCTGACGACGCGGCGGCGCGGGTAGACCCCGAAGCAGCCGGCCACGCCGGAGGCACCCTCGACCTCCTTCGGGAAGAAGGCGTCGATCTCCTCCTCGGTGGTCTTCGGGTCGAACGCCAGCACGAGGCCCTGGTAGGCGTTGAAGCCGTAGGAGCGCTCGAGCAGCTCGAAGACCTTGAAGCCCGGCGGCCGGTACGCAACCTCGCCGAAGTACATCTCGCCGTCGGAGGTGACGAAGTACTCCGGGTGGACGAAGCCGAACTCGATGTCGAAGGTCTTGATCAGCTTCTCGATCTGGGCGGTGATCGCGGGCCGGTACTTCTCCAGCTCCGGGGTCGCCGGCACGAACACCGAGTAGCCGAGGGTGACGTACTCGGAGATGTTGAGGAACTTGATCTTCCCGTTGTGCACCCACGCCTCGACGGCGAACTCCCACCCGTCGAGGTGGGACTCCATCAGGAGCGGGAACTCCTCGTCCGGGATGTTGTCGATGTCCTCGTAGGTGCGCACCACGCGGTGTCCGAGGCACCCCGCCTTGTCGAACGCCTTGATGTGGATCGGGTCGTTCGGGTCGCCGTCGAGCTTCAGCAGGGTCTGGTTGACGCGCTTGAGGAAGCGGACGATGTCGTCACGGTCGTGGGCCTCCTCGAAGATGCCCACCCGGATCCCGCCGAGCTGCGCGCGACGCTTCATCAGCGCCTTGTCCCGGAGCAGCATCGCCTGCCCGAACAGCCGCGGGTTGTCGAGCAGCACCGAATTGATCGCGCCGGCCCATTCCACGGTTTCCTCGAACAGCGGGATGGCGACGTCGACGCCCATCTCCTGCAAGGTCTCCGCGATCTCCATCGAGCGGTCGTTCAGTCGCTCGAAGTTCCACGGGACGTACGGGATCTCGTGTTCCCTGCAGTACTCCTCCGCCCAGTCCGGGGCCACGACGACGTACCGGCGGTCGAAACGGTCGATCGCCTCCACCGCATTGAGACTCCACCCGAGAAGAGCGACGTATCCCTTTTCCGGATTCTTGGCGACTGAGTCGGACCGAGGCATGGAAAAGCAACCTCCCGATTTCGACGAATTTAGGCGGCGAATGCTTGAGTCCACACCGTACCCCGAGCACGCCGCTGCGGCGGATCGTGGCGGGTGGGGCTCAGTCCTCGTCGGATCCGTCGACGCCGGACAGCCGGACCAACCTGCGCAGCCGCCCGGCGACGGTGTCCTTGGTCAGCGGCGGGTCGGCGAGACGGCCGAGCTCCGCCAGGGACAGCGACGGATACTCCAGGCGCAGCAGCGCGGCCTCCCGCAGATGGGGGGCGACGTCGTCACCGAGCGCGCGCAGCGCCACCCGGACCCGCTCGGTCGTCGCGGCGGCAGCCGTCGCGGCCCGACGGGCGTTCACCGTCTGCAGCGACCCGTCCGTGCTGGTCGTATCCCGCGGGGCGACCGGGACCCGGCTCAGCACCTCGGCCACGCCCGGCGCCCCGACGCTGCGCAGCAGGGCCTCGGCACTCCGGGTCCCGCACGACGACCCGGTGCTCGCTCACCGTCTCCTGCGGCGCGGCCAGCACCCCCAGGCCACGCGCCGCGCCGACCAGCGCGAGCACGACGGCCGGGCCCGGGCAGCTGACGACCAACCGGACCCGCCCGGCCGGCCTCGCGACGCGGCCCCGCGCGATCAGCGCCCCACGCCAGACCCCGGCGGCCACGGCGGGCCCCGCCGCGACGACGGCCGGTGGCAGCCCGAGCACCGGCCGTCCGGTCCGGTCGACCAGCCCCGTCGCCCGGGCCAGATCGGTCCCGGGCGCCGTGACCCGCACCTGGTAGCGCGGGGTCCCCCCGCCGCCGGTCACGACCTCGGCCCGCAGGCCGCCCCGGCCGTGCAGCGCCCCGAGCTCGGAACGCATCCGCAGTGCGGGCGTCGGGGAGTCGAACTCGGCGCGGATCGTCGTCGTGCCGTCGCGGACGCCGACCTCCCCCGCCAGGCGCAGCTGGGTGACGAGCCCGGCATGCCGGACACCGGGGCGCTCCTCGCGGACCGCGCCCAGCTCACGCTTCAGCTCGGCGGTCACGCGCTCCAGGTCGAACACGATCGTCTCCTGCGGAGGGGAAGTGGCAGGGCGGGGAACACATCCCCCGAGGCGAACCCCGCCCTGCCGGGTAGGGCGGGGCGCCGGAGCGCCCCACCGTGGCGGGATCAGTCCTCGGACGTGTCGGCGTGCATCGGGCAGCGTGGATCGATGCAGGGACTGCTCTCGATCCCCGCCCGGAACGCCGCGTTCGCGAGAACCGAGCACAAACAGCCCCGGGCCTTCGCCCGCGGCCCACCGGGCGCCAGATCGTCGACCGGTATCGGACCCGGCCGACCCCCGCCGTTCGCCCCCTCGGACATCGCTCCACCTCCGCACGACTGCGCGCCCGGAGTTCCCCGCCGGCGGGGCCCGTGCACAGATACATCCGGTGGCCGCCACGAGGGTCCGAGACCTGCCGGGGCGACCGGCTCGCGACGGTACTCTATACGCGGAGTAACGCCTATTTCGGCTCGGCCCTCGTTGGGTGTAATGATTCGGGCCCCAGGGTCAGCCCCCGCCGTCGGGCCATGCCCTCGATCTGCACCCAGATCAGGTCCGTCAGGTGGTCGGTGACGACGTCACGATCCGGGGCGTCCCCACTCTCCCGGCCACGCAGCCACCACTCCGCGGTCGCCTGCACGGCGCCGACCACCGACTGCGACCACACCCGGACCAGGTCCGCCTCGTGGACGTCGAGCATCTCGGCGTAGGCCCCGAGCAGGCCGGTCAGTGCGGAGGCGATGAACTCCCGGCCGGCGTCGACGACCTCGCCCCGCTGGCCGGGCAGTCGGCGACGGAACAGCAGGTCGACACCCGGTGAGTCGTCGAAGAAGCCGATGACCGCGTCGACCGAGTCGTGGATCCGCGTCCGGGCCGCGCTCTCCCGGTACAGGGCGGGCATGAGCCGTTCCATCAGGCGGTCGGTCGCCCGCTCGGCCATCGCGTCGAGCAGCGCGGCCCGGTCGCCGAAGTGCCGGTAGATCACCGGCTTGGTCACCCCGGCCTCGTGCGCCACCTGGTCCAGGCCGAAGTCCTCCCCGTCGCGGCCCAGCACGACCAGCGCCGCGTCGACCACCTGTTCGCGACGGCGCGCGCGGTGTGCGTCCCAGCGCGTACTGCGACCGTCGGACCGGAGGTCGTCCTCGGCCCCGGGCTCCGTGCGGTCGGACGACACGCCCACCATGCTCCTCCCTCGACGGGCCCGGCGGGAGTGGGGCCGGACCCGCGCGACAGTGGATCACGAAGACCACCCGGCCGGCTCGGTGCGGCACTGCGGGAGGTCCGCCCGATCGGCCATGACCACGGCCACACCGGCGATCATCGCCGGGCACCGCGTGCGAGGCTCACCCACGGACGCAGTGGACGACGCGAGGAGGCGTGGTGCGACGGGTGGTCTGCCGGGAGTTCGCCGATCCGGAGCGGTTCGAGCTGGTGGAGGAACCGACCCCCGAGCCGGGTCCTGGCGAGGTGCTCGTCGCCGTCGAGGCCGCCGCGGTCAGCTTCGTCGACGGGCTGATCGCCCGCGGCGGCTATCAGCTGCGGCCGCCGCTGCCGTTCACACCCGGCAGCGCGATCGCCGGGACGACCCCGGGCGGCCGGCGGGTCGCCGCCCTGCTCACGGGCTTCGGCGGGTTCGCCAGCCACGTCGTCGTCCCGGAGGAGCTCCTGGTCCCGGTGCCCGACGGGGTCGACGCGGGCGTCGCGGCCAGCTCGATGGAGAGCCACGGGACGATCGCCTTCGCGTTCCGGGACCGGGTCACCGTCCGGCCGGGTGAGTGGGTCGTCGTGCTCGGGGCGAGCGGCGGGATCGGGCAGGCCGCGGTGGACCACGCCCGCGCCGCCGGCGCCCGGGTGCTCGCCGTCGCGTCCACCCCGGACAAGCGTGCGGCCGCGCTCGGGGCCGGGGCGGAGATCGCCGTCGGCTACGACGCCCTCAAGGACACGATCCGGGAGCAGACCGGCGGGGGTGCCGACGTCGTGATCGACCCGGTCGGTGGCGACGCCGCGGAGGCCGCCCTGCGGGCGCTCGGCGCCGGTGGCCGGTTCTGCGTCCTGGGTTTCACCTCCGGCGCGATCCCGAAGCTCCCGGCGAACGTCGTGCTGCTGCGCAACCGGACCGTGGTCGGGGTGGACTGGGGCGACTGGTCGCGCACCGACCCCGCCGCCTCGCGGGACCTGGCCGAGGACGTGCTGCGCCGGATCGGCGCCGGGGAGCTGCACCCGGCCCGCCCGCGGACCCTGTCGCTGGACGACGCGGCGACCGCGACCCGCGCCTACGCCGAGCGCTCCGCGGTCGGGAAGCTGGTGCTCACGCCCTGACCGCAGGCGCCGTCATCAACCCTGATGACGGGCGGTAATGGCCACGTCACACCTCTCGATAGGTCGTTCGTCGGAGCGGGCAGCTCCGGTAGGACCACCGTGAGAGGACCTCCCATGACCGCCACCCAGTCCTGGCCCGCCGTGGAGCCTGCGACGCAGCCGATCCCCGTCGTGCGACGGGGGAACACCCCGGCGACCGCCGGTTTCTGGCTGGGGATCGTGGGGCTGGCGGCCGGGTGGGTCCCGTTCCTGGGTCTGCTCGTGACGGTGCCGGCATGGGCGCTCTCGCAGGCCGGTCGGCGCCGGTTCCGCACCGGCGCGACCACCACGGCGGGGCGCAGCGGCGCCGGGCTCGCCCTGGGCGTGGCGGGTAGCGTGCTCTGTCTGCTGACGACCACCATCGGCGTCATCGGTGCGGCGAACGCACCACAGCCGGCGCTGCCGGCGGCGGCACCGGCCGCCCCCGTCGCCGCAGCCGCCCCCGCCCCGGTCGCGGTGCCGGACGTCGTCGGCATGACCGACGCCCGGGCCCGCGAGGTCCTGGCGCAGGCCGGGTTCACCCACGTCGTGCTCGGCCCGCCGTCCGCGGCGGCGGCCGGGGTCGCCGCGGGCACGGTCACCGCGCAGGACCCGGTGGGATCGACGACGTACGACCGCGCCTCCGCGGTCACGCTGACCGAGGCCGCGGCACCGGCCGTGCCGGTGGCCCCTGCCGCGGCGGCGACCGGTGCGCCGGTGGCAACCGACGTCGACCGTCCGTACGTGCCCGCGCAGGCACGGCCGCTCGTGGCGACCCCGCCCGCCCCGCACACGGCCGTCGCCGCACCGCGCCCCGCCCCGCAGGCGCCGCGCCCGGCCGCACCGGCCCCACGCCCGGCCGCCCCGGCGGCACCGGCACCCGCCGCACCGGCCCCCTCCTCCGGCGGTGGGTCGGCCTACTACGCCAACTGCACCGCGGCCCGCAACGCCGGTGCGGCCCCCCTGTACCGCGGCGACCCGGGCTACCGCTCGGCCCTGGACCGGGACGACGACGGCATCGCCTGCGAGTGAGGCTCGGTCCAGACCAACGACGCCACCGCGCCCGGTCCGCAGCCCACCTCCCGCACCCGGGTGCCGGGCCGCGCTCCGACGACGGCGGCCGCGAACCGCGCCCGAGCCGGGACCACCCTCGCTGCCACAGCGGTCATGCTGGCACGGACCGGGCGCGGACGGGCATCATCGAGGAGGTGGACGAGGTGGTGGGACCCGAGCAGATCCGTATCTCCGACGCCGAACGCCAGGCCGTCGCCGACCGGCTGCGTGCCGCCCACGCCGAGGGCTACCTCGACCTCGCCGAGTACGACGAGCGCCTGACCGAGGTCTGGCGGATGCGCACCCGGGGCGACCTGGGCCGGGTGACCCGGGACCTGCCCGCCGAGCGGAACCCGGGCCGTCGCGACGGCCTGGTGTTCGCCGCGAGCCCCGGCGGCATCGCCATGAAGGTCCTGTCGATCATCTGGCTGTGCATCACCGCCGCGGCCGCGGCCGGGACCACGGTGCTGGCGCTGCTCACCGACCTCAGCCCCCTGTGGTTCCTGATCTTCTCGGCGCCGACCGGGGCGGTGCTGCTGACCCTGTGGGTGGCCGGTGCGGGCCGTGCCCGGCGCAGCGGTGCCTGACCGCCGCGCCGGGACGGCCGGGACTGCTCAGCCGCCCGACCGCTCCTGCTCGTAGCGCTTGGTCATGGTGTCGACGGCGTCGAGCTGACTCTGTGCGTGCTTCTCCCGCGTGGAGCTGGCCCGGTCCTTCGCGGCCAGGGTGCCCGCGGCCTGCCCCTGGAACTCGGGCATGACGTGCTGGGCGATCAGCTCGTAGGAGCGCTTCGTCGCGGTCGGGTCGGCCCACTCGTGGCCGAGCAGCAGGAACGCGCCGAACCCTCCTGACTGGTCGACGAGCTTGCGCACCTGGGCCTTCGCGTCCTCGACGGTGCCGATCGCGCCGATCCCGGCGTCGTTGATGAAGTCGATCATCTCCTTGACGTCACCACCCGCCACCGCCATCTGCGGGAACGCCGCGACCTTCTGGAAGTACCGGAACCAGTGCTCGATGCCGTACTCGACCTCGCGGTAGGCCTGCTCCCGGGTCTAAGCGACGTGCATCAGCCCGACCAGGCGCCACTTGCCGCGGTCCGGTGTCGGCTGCCCGTGGTGGGCGGCGCGCTCCTCGACGACGCCCCAGTGGCGGGCGAGCGCGTCGAAGCCGTCCTGGGTGAGGGTGGCGCCGATCGACAGCAGCCCGACCCCGTGCTGCCCGGCCATCCGCGGCCCGGTCGGCGAGGCCACCGCGGCGACCGTGATGTCGAAGCACGGGTCGGAGTAGGGCGCCAGCTGCAGCTGGGCGTCGACGAGGGTGTGGGTGCGGGTCCGGGCGGTGACGGTCTCCCCGCGCAGCAGCCGCATGATGATGTCGAGGTTCACCTCGAGCAGCTCGCGCGTGTCGGTCGGGTTCAGGCCGATCATGGCCGAGTCGGTCGGCAGCGAGCCGGGGCCGCAGCCGAGCATCACCCGACCGCGGGTGAGGTGGTCGAGCAGCACCATGCGATCGGCCACCCACAACGGGTTGTGGTAGGCGATCGAGGTGACGCCGGTGCCCAGCCGGATGTGCCGGGTCCGCTCCGCGGCGGCCGCGATGAAGATCTCGGGGGACGCGATGATCTCCGAGCCCGCGGAGTGGTGCTCCCCGATCCAGGCCTCGTCGTAGCCGAGCCGGTCGAGGTGCTCCACCAGCTCGAGATCGCGCTGCAACGCGAGTGTGGGGTTCTGCCCGGGCTGGTGGAACGGGGCCAGGAAGGTGCCGAATCGCAGTCTGCTCACGGTGACTCCTCGTCGCTCCGGCGCCCACTCCGTCGAGGACGCCGTCACGACAGTCCTTACCTGCCGTGACCGGCGTCACGCAAGCGTTGCACGAGGGTGGCAGACCGGGTGAACGGCCGGTGTACGGACGTCCGTGACGACCCGATAGGTTCCGCGATCATGGGACACCGCGAGGAGCTTCTGGACGGGGCCGCGCAGTGCCTCTACGAGAAGGGGTTCGGCCGCACGACCGCACGGGACGTGGTGGCCGCGTCCGGGACGAACCTGGCCTCCATCGGCTACCACTTCGGCTCCAAGGACGCCCTGCTCACCGAGGCCCTGCTGCGGGCGACGACGGCCTGGGGCGAGGAGCTCGACCGGGCGCTCGCCGAGCCCCCGGGAGGCCCCACCGACCCGCAGCGCCGGGTCGAGGAGACCTGGAGCCGGGTGGTCGGCCTGTTCTCCACCCAGCGACGGCTGTGGGCCACCCACGTCGAGGCGCTCGCCCATGCCGAGCGGCTGCCCGAACTGCGCGCGAAGCTCGCCGAGGCCCAGCGGGAGATCCGCGAGGGCCTGGCCCTCACCTTCCACACGCTGCCCGACGACCCGGCCGCCGCGGACCGCCGCGTGCACGTGCTCGGCTCCGTCTACCAGGCGCTGCTCACCGGGCTCATGGTCCAGTGGATGGTCGACCCCGACACCGCGCCGTCCGGTGTGGACATCGCCGAGGGACTGCGCGCCATCGCGGACCGGGCCGACGCCTTCGCCTGATCCCCCGGCGGTCAGTGCCAGGGCTCGACCCGGCCGATGATCGTCCCGCCACGGACCGCACCGGGCTCGGCCACCCGCACGGTGAACGTCCCCAGCGCGAGGAAGCGCAGGGTGACCGTGCCCCCGGCGCTGACGTCGACGGCGCGGCCCTGCTCCGGGACCAGCACCCGGCGCGCGACGTCGCTGCCGACGGTGAGCACCACCGTCGTACCCCGTCTCACCCGCACGGTCGGGACCGCGGTCACCGGCCGTGCCTCCCAGTGGTCGAAGCGGACCGGGGTCAGGCCGTGGGAGTCGGCGGACGCGGTGACGGTCGGCCCGGCCGCGACGGTGCCCGTCGTCGGTCCGACAGCACCGCAGCCCGCGGCGGCCAAGGGGAGCACGAGCATCCCGGCGAGCAGCAGCCGGGCCGGTCTCCGCATGCCTCCATGCTGCCGGATGCGCGGCCGCCGACCCCGCCCGGTGCACCCGTTCGTGGCATTCGGCACGATCGGGTCGTGAGCCAGCACCCGATCGCCCCCGTTCCCCCGACGCTCTTCGACGACGAGCGCGAGCAGCGCTGGCGGTCCCGGTTCACCGCCGTGCGCATGTCACGCCCCGGCTGGGCCCGCGACGCACCGGCCCGCTCGGTCTACGTCTCCAACGCGACCGGCACCTTCGAGATCCACGCGTGGGACCGCGACTCCGGGGAGCACCGCCAGGTCACCGACCGGCGCAACGGCACCACCTCGGCCGTGCTGCCACCGGACGGCGGACAGATCTGGTGGTTCGCCGACACCGACGGCGACGAGTTCGGCCACTGGGTCGCCCAGCCGTGGACCTCCGGCCCCGGCACCGACACCGTCCCCGCCGTCCCCGGTGCCGGCGACGGCTACCCGGCGGGCCTGGAGATCGGCCGCCGCGTCACCGCGGTCGGGGTGTCCACCGACGACGGCACCGTCCTGTCGGTGCACGAGCGCGGCTCCGGCACCGACGCCCGCGAGATCTACCGGCACACCGAGGACGCCGGCGTCGGCGCGCTGTCGGAGGACGAGACGCTGCTCGCCATCTCCCACTCCGAGCACGGCGACTCCCGCCATCCCTCGCTGCGGGTGCTCGACGTCGCCACCGGTGACACCGTCGCCGAGCTGCACGACGGGCCCGGCCGCGGCCTCGCCGCGCTGGAGTTCTCCCCCGTCGCCGGGGACCAGCGGCTGCTCGTCGGCCACGAACGCCGCGGCCGCGACGAGCTGCTGGTCTGGGACCCGACCACCGGCGAGGTCACCGAGCTCGCGATCGACCTGCCCGGCGAGCTCGTCGGCGGCTTCGTCCCGGACGCTTCGGCGCTGCTCGTCGCGCACACCCACGCCGCCAGGACCCGGCTGTTCCGCTACGCCCTGGCCTCCGGCGAGCTGACCGAGCTTCCGACCGCGCCGGGCTGCGTCGGGTCCGCCGAGGTCCGCGACGACGGCACCGTGGAGTACTCCGCGTCGTCGGCTGCCACCCCGTCCCAGATCCGGGCGCTGCGCCCGGACGGCACCGACGACGTCCTGGTCGCCCCGCCCGGGGAGCGCCCGCCCGGCTCGGTCGCCGTGCGCGACGTGTGGACCGAGGGCCCCGGCGGCGTCGTGCACAGCCTCGTCGCCGAGGCGCCACGCACCGACGACGGCCCGGCGCCCGCGGTGTTCGTGCTGCACGGCGGCCCGCACGCCGCCGACGAGGACCGTTTCGACGCCGGCCGGGCCACCTGGGTCGAGGCCGGGTTCACCGTCGTCGAGGTCAACTACCGCGGCTCCACCGGCTACGGCTCGGCGTGGCGCGACGCGATCGAGGGTCGCCCCGGGCTGACCGAGCTGGCCGACGTCGCCGCGGTGCAGGACGCGCTGGTCGCCGACGGCACCGTCGACCCCGCCCGCTGCGTGGTCGACGGCTGGTCCTGGGGCGGGTACCTGTCGCTGCTCGCGGCGGGCACGCAGCCGCAGCGGTGGGCCGCGGCCGTCGCCGGGGTGCCGGTGGCCGACTACGTCGCCGCCTACGCCGACGAGATGGAGCAGCTGCGCGCGTTCGACCGGGCGTTGTTCGGCGGCTCCCCCGACGAGCTGCCCGACCTCTACCGGGAGGCCTCGCCGCTGACCTACGTCGACGAGGTCCGGGTGCCGGTCCTCGTGCTGGCCGGGGAGAACGACCCGCGCTGCCCGATCCGCCAGATCGACAACTACCTGGACGCGCTGGCCGCGCGCGGGGACGTGCCCTACGAGGTCAGCCGGTTCGACGCCGGGCACGGCTCGCTGGTGGTGTCCGACCAGCTGGACCTGATCGCGACCGAGGTCGACTTCGTGCGCCGCGCCCTGGGCTGACTCACCGGGGCGCGTCGCCGAGCAGGCCCAGCACGTTCTCCGGCGGCCTGCCCACGACGGCCCGGTCGCCGTCGATCACCACGGGCCGCTCGATCAGCTTCGGCTCGGCGGCCAGCGCGTCGAGCAGGGTGTCCCGGTCGGCCCCGGCGAGACCCTGCTCTCCGAACGCCGGCTCACCGGTGCGGGTGATCGCGAGCGGGTCCTCGGTACCCAGCGCGGCCAGCGCCCGTTCGAGCTCGTCGCGGGTCGGTGGGTCGTCGAGGTAGCGGCGCACCGTCGGCTCGGCACCGTGCTCGGTCAGCAACGCGAGGGCGGCGCGGCTCTTCGAGCAGCGCGGGTTGTGCCAGATCTCCACGGCCCGAGCCTAGGACGCACGACGGCCCCGGGAGTGTCCCCGGGGCCGTCGGTCGGTGCGCGGAGCGGTCAGCCGCCGTTGCGGACGGCCTGCTCGATCCGGTCGCCGATGTTCTTGTCGACGTTGCGCCAGTACTCGAAGGCACGCTGCAGGACCGGCTCGGTCACGCCGTCGAGCAGGTGCCCGGCGACGTTGCCGACGAACCGTTCGCGGGCGGCGTCGTCGAAGACCTCGCGGACCATGATCCCGGCCTGGCCCCAGTCGTCGTCGGACTCGCGCAGCGTGTACGCGCTGCGGACCATGTCGCCGTCGGCGTACCAGAGGGCCTCGGAGACCCGCTTCGGGTCGGCCGCCGGGCCGCCGTAGGAGTTCGGCGCGTAGATCGGGTCACGGGTGTTCGTGATCCGCATCGCGCCGTCCTTCTGGTAGTTGTTCACCTCGCTGCGGGGCGCGTTGACCGGGATCTGCTTGTAGTTGACCCCGAGCCGGGCGCGGTGGGCGTCGGCGTAGGAGAACCCGCGCGCGAGCAGCATCTTGTCCGGCGACAGCCCGGTGCCCGGCACCAGGTTGTTCGGCTCGAACGCGGCCTGCTCGATCTCGGCGTGGTAGTCCTCGACGTTCTGGTCCAGCGTCAGCTTCCCGACCTTGATCAGCGGGTAGTCGCTGTGCGGCCACACCTTGGTCAGGTCGAACGGGTTGTACCGGTAGGTCTTCGCGTCGGCGAACGGCATGACCTGCACGTACAACGTCCACGACGGGTGGTTGCCCGCCTCGATCTCGTTGTACAGGTCGGCCTGGTGGTAGTCGGGGTCCGAGCCCGCGAGGGTGTCGGCCTCGTCCTGGGTCAGGCACTCCACGCCCTGGTCGGACTTGAAGTGGTACTTCACCCAGACCATCTCGCCGGCGTCGTTGATCCAGCTGTAGGTGTGGCTGGAGTAGCCGTTCATCTGCCGCCAGGACTTCGGGATGCCCCGGTCGCCCATCAGCCAGGTGACCTGGTGCGCCGACTCCGGCGACAGCGTCCAGAAGTCCCACTGCATGTCGTGGTCGCGCAGGTTGTTCGCCACGCGCCGCTTCTGGCTGCGGATGAAGTGCTGGAACTTCATCGGGTCGCGGACGAAGAAGACCGGCGTGTTGTTGCCGACCATGTCCCAGTTGCCCTCGGTCGTCCACAGCTTGAGCGAGAACCCGCGCGGGTCACGCCAGGTGTCGGGGCTGCCGCGCTCACCCGCGACGGTGGAGAACCGGATGATCCCCCGGGACTCGACGCCGGGCTGCAGGAACGCGGCCTTGGTGTACTGCGAGACGTCCTCGGTGGTCTCGAACTTCGCGAAGGCTCCGCCGCCCTTGGCGTGGGGCTGCCGCTCCGGGATGCGCTCCCGGTTGAAGTTCGCCATCTGCTCGATGAGGTAGTGGTCGTTGAGCAGGAGCGGGCCGTCGGGGCCGATGGTCAGCGAGTGCTCGTCGCTGGCGACCGGGCTGCCGGAGTCCGTGGTGGTGGGCTTGGGCTGGTGCGACGTGGTCACGGCCGAGCCTCCTCGTACGCGTGGTGGGTGGGGCGGGCGGGTGATGGCCCCGCCGGTGCGACCGAGACGCTCCCGCGGCTGCGCGGCCGCGTCGCGGTCGGCGGTGTTCGGTACCCACTGACTTCCCGTGCGGCCCAGGTCGAAACCCGGAACCGGTTCGCGACGACGCCGGGCTGCGGGTCAGGATGGGGTCGTGCACGACACCGCCGCCACCGCACCGCGTACCGGCCTCGGCGCGTTCGTCGACGTGCTGCGCCTGCCCGGGGTCGGCGCGATCACCGCGATCGGCATGGCCGCCCGCATTCCCGCGACGGCCGTCGGCGTCACCCTGACCCTGCACACCGTCACCACCCTGGGCCACGGCTTCGGTGCCGCCGGTCTCGTCGCCGCCGCGGTCCCGACCGGGATGGCGATCGGCGCCCCACTGCTCGGGACGGTGGTCGACCGGTACGGGCTGCGCCCGGTCCTGGCGCTGACGATGACCGCGGGCCTGCTGTTCTGGTCGGTCGCGCCGCTGCTCGGCTACGCCGGTCTGCTCGGCGCTGCCTTCGTCGCCGGCGTCCTGACCCTCCCGGTGTTCTCCCTGGTCCGGCAGGTCATCGCGGCCGCCGTCCCGCCCGGACGGCGACGCCCCGCGTTCGCGCTGGACTCGATGACCGTCGAGATCTCCTACATGGCCGGGCCCGCCGTCGGGTCGCTGCTGACGGTGTGGCTGGGCTCGGCGACGACGATGCGCGTGATCGGCGCCGGGTTCGTCCTGGCCGGGATCGCGCTGTGGCGGCTCGACCCTCCGGTCCGCGCCGACGGCGACGAGGCCGCCCGCTCCGGCCCCCGCCCACCGCTGCGCAGCTGGCTGACACGGCCGCTGATCGGCGCGCTGCTGACGGTGACCGCCGCGGTGATCGCGATCATGGGCACCGAGTTCGCGTTCGTCGCCGCCCTCACCTCCGCCGGGCAGGCGTGGGCGATCGCGCTGGTCAACGTGGTGTGGTGCCTGGCGTCGCTGGTGGGCGGGTTCCTCTACGGCAGCGCCCGCCGCAGCCTGCCGCTGCCGCTGCTGCTCGCCGCCCTCGGACTGGCGACGCTCCCGGCGGCGCTGGCCTGGTCGTGGTGGAGCCTGCTGTTCCTGCTGATCCCGGCGGGCCTGGCGACCGCGTCGACGCTCGCGGCGGGCAGTGCCGCGCTCGGCGATCTCGCCCCGGACCGGGTGCGCGGCCTGGTCACCGGGCTGCAGGGCTCCGCGACGACGCTCGGGATCGCGATCGCGACCCCGCTCGCGGGGCTGCTGGTCGACACCGCGTCCCCCGGCGCGGCGATGCTGGTGTGCGGGTCGGTCGCGGTCGTCGCCGCCGCGGTGGCGGCGCCGCTGCTGCGCGCCCGGGCCTGACCGGCCGGGCCGCACGGCCGTCGGCGTCACCGAGATGCACCTCAGCGGGAATCGTGGATCTTCCAGGCCCCCTGGGCTGCATCTCGGTGATCCCGCTGCCGCCGAATGGTCGACGAACGGTCGCGCAAGTCCCACCCTGAGAGCGTCCACAGACGATCAGCGCAGCGCACCGCCCGGGCGCGGCGGACGGGTGTGCCACTCGGGCAGACTGGACCGAGTGAGCGCACCGCCCCACCCCGACTCCGAGACCCAGCCCATCCCGAGTGGGCGGCCCCGTCGCCGGGGAGGTCGGGTGCGCTGGGGGTTCGCGCTGCTCCTCGGCGCCGCGGCCGCGCTCGCGACGCTGCCCGACCTCGTCGGCCTCGACGCCCACTCGCCGTTCGCGCAGGTCATCGCGTTCCGGCCGCTGATGGTCGCCGCGCTCGGCGTGCTGGTCGTGGTCGGCCTGTTGATCACCCTGGCCGCCCGCCGGTTCTGGCCGGTGCCGGTCGTCCTCGCGCTGGTGGCGCTGGGCGGCGCCGCGATGGTGCTCCCCCGCACCGTGGCGGGCCCCGCCCCCACCGGCGGGACCCCGCTGAAGGTGCTGGCGCTCAACGTCTACGAGGGCAACGCCGACGCACGGTCCCTCGCCGCGCTCGTCGCCGAGCAGAACCCCGACGTCGTCTCGATCCCGGAGGCGGGCGGGCGCTACGAGAGCGAGATCGCCCCGCTGCTGGAGCCGCTGGGCTACCGGACCGCGTCGAGCGTCGACCGCTGGGACCGCGACGTCACCGGCAACACCGTCGCCTGGTCGGACCGGCTCGGCGACGTCCGCACCCGGGTCGGCAAGGACGTCCGCTTCGACTACATCGAGATCACCGGCGGCGGCCTGGGGGACCTGCGCTTCGTCGCGTTCCACTCCGTCGCCCCGGTGCCGCGCTCGGTCGGGCAGTGGCGCTCGGACCTGGAGACCGTCGCCACGTGGTGCTCCGGGACGAGCCCGGCGATCGTGGCCGGGGACTTCAACGCCAGCCTCGACCACTCGGTGTTCCGCGACGCCATCCAGGGCTGTGGCGACGCCGGGTCGCAGACCGGCAACGGGCTGGCCGGGACCTGGCCGACCTGGGCACCGGCGTGGCTGGGGCCGCAGATCGACCACATCGTCTACACCGGCGGGATCAGCGCGGAGTCCTTCTCGACGCACCTGGTGCCGGGCACCGACCACCGCGCCATCGTCTCGACGCTGCGCCTGCCGTAGACCCTCCACGACCGACGGCCCGCCGCCCCGGATGTCCGGGACGGCGGGCCGTCGTCGAGGGTCGTCGTGGAGGAGAGGTCAGCCGGCCGCGGCGACCGTCTCCGCCACCTCGTAGGTGTTCAGCGCGGCGCCCTTGCGCAGGTTGTCCCCGCACACGAACAGCTCCAGGGTGTTCGGGAAGTCCAGCGACTGCCGGATCCGGCCGACCACGGTCGGGTCCCCGCCGACGGCGTCGGCCGGGGTCGGCCACTCACCGGCGGCCGGGTCGTCCTTCACCACGATGGTCGGCTGCGCGCCGAGCACCTTGCGGGCCGCGTCCACCGAGACCTCCGAGGAGAAGGTCGCGTGGATCGCCAGCGCGTGCGTGGTGACGACCGGGACGCGCACGCAGGTCGCGGAGACCTTGAGCTCCGGGATCCCGAGGATCTTGCGGGACTCGTTGCGGACCTTCAGCTCCTCCGACGACCAGCCGTCCTCCTTGAGCGAGCCCGCCCACGGCACGACGTTGAGCGCCAGCGGGGCGGGGAACGGCGAGCCGTCCCCGACCGGGACGCCGGCCTCGGTGAGCACCGCGGCGACGTCGCCGGAGACCTTGCCGGCGTCCTTGCCCGCCAGCGCGGAGATCTCGGCCTGCAGCTGGTCGATGCCGGGCTGACCGGCGCCCGACGCCGCCTGGTACGACGACACCACCAGCGCCTCGAGACCGAACTCGCGGTGCAGCGCACCCATCGCCGCCATCATCGACAGCGTCGTGCAGTTCGGGTTGGCGATGATGCCCTTGGGGCGCTCGGTCACCTTCTCCGGGTTGACCTCGGGCACCACGAGCGGGACCTCGGGGTCCATCCGGAACGCGCCGGAGTTGTCGACGGCGATCGCGCCGCGGGAGGCGGCGATCGGCGCCCACTCGGCGGAGACCTCGTCCGGCACGTCGAACATCGCGATGTCGACGCCGTCGAAGACCTCGGGCGCGAGCTCCAGGACGGTGATGTCCTGACCGCGGACCGTCAGCACCTTGCCGGCGCTGCGCGCGGACGCGATCAGCCGGATCTCGCCCCACGGCACCGACTCGCGCGCGTCGATGATCTCGATCATGGTGGTGCCGACGGCACCGGTCGCGCCGACGAGCGCGAGAACGGGCTTGTCCATGGCCATGCCGCTCACCGGCCCGTTCCGGCGGCGACCACCGCGTCGTCCTCGGCGCCGAGCTCGAACGCCACGTGCAGCGCCTGCACCGCGTCGTCGAGCTGGTCGGAGCGGCAGATCACCGAGATCCGGATCTCCGAGGTGTTCATGGTCTCGATGTTGATCCCGGCGTCGGACAGCGCCTCGCAGAACTTCGCGGTGACGCCGGGGTGGTTGCGCATGCCGGCGCCGACCAGGGAGACCTTGCCGATGTCGTTGTCGTAGATCAGCTCGGCGAACCCGATCTCGGCCTTCGCGCGCTCCAGCGCCGCGACGGCGGTATCACCGTCGGTGCGGGGCAGCGAGAAGGTGATGTCGGTCTTCTTGTCCGACACGTTGGAGATGTTCTGCAGCACCATGTCGATGTTGATCTCCGCGTCGGCGACCGTGCGGAAGATCTTCGCCGCCATCCCGGGGGTGTCCGGCACGCCGGTGACGGTGATCTTGCCCTCGGACCGGTCGTGGGCGACGCCGGTGATGATCGGATTCTCCAACGGGATCTCCTCGATCGAGCCGGAGACCAGGGTGCCCGGCTTGTCGTTGTAGGAACTGCGCACCCGCAGCGGGACGCCGTAACGGCGGGCGTACTCGACGGCGCGCAGGTGCAGCACCTTCGCGCCGGACGCGGCCAGCTCGAGCATCTCCTCGTAGGTGACCGTCTCGAGCAGGCTGGCCTTGGAGACGATCCGCGGATCGGCGGTGTAGACGCCGTCGACGTCGGAGTAGATCTCGCAGACGTCGGCGTTCAGCGCGGCGGCCAGCGCGACGGCGGTGGTGTCCGACCCGCCGCGGCCCAGCGTGGTGATGTCGCGGGAGTCCGCGCTCATGCCCTGGAAGCCGGCGACGAGCACGATGTGCCCCTCGTCGAGGGCCTCGCGCAGGCGCCACGGGTTCACCTCGGTGATGCGGGCGTCACCGTGCTTGGACGTGGTGAGCATCCCCGCCTGCGAGCCGGTGAACGACCGGGCCTCGGCGCCGAGGGAGTGGATCGCCATCGCGACGAGCGCGTTCGAGATGCGCTCCCCCGCGGTGAGCAGCATGTCCATCTCCCGCAGCGGCGGCTTCGGGGAGATCTGCTCGGCGAGATCGGTCAGCTCGTCGGTGGTGTCACCCATGGCGGACACGACGACGACGACATCGTGGCCCTCCTTGCGGGTGCGGACGATGCGCTCGGCGACCTTCTTGATGCGCTCCGCGTTCTCGACCGACGAACCGCCGTACTTCTGCACGACGAGGGCCACGCCGACCTCCAATCCTGACTCCGCGTGGGAGCCGTCGGGTGCACACTTCGACCGCCGTGATGCGCAGGTGACGCATCGGCGGCGCTGGTCGGAACGGAACAGTACCGGCGAGCACCGCCCGTTTTCAGGATCTGGACGGTCACCGATGACCCAGACCACACGGGCTCGCCCACGGACCGGCGCTCGGGTATGAGCCGCCCCTCACCCGACCGTCGTACGACGGCGGTGCCGACGGACCGCGTCGGTGTTGCCGCAGCGTGCGCTGCAGTAGCGCTGCCTGCCGTTGCGGGAGACGTCGGCGTAGACGCGGGCGCAGCCCTGCGCGGCGCACCGGCCGAGCCGGTCCATCCCCCGGGTCGCCAGGTGGGTGGCGGTGCCGGTCGCGAGCAGGGCGCGCAGCACACCGGCCAGGCCCAGGCCGTCGTCGCGGTGGTGCAGGTGCCAGTGCCCGTCGTGGTCGGTGAGCCGCGGCGGCCCGGTCGACTCGGCGAGCAGGGCGTTGAGCAGCCGTGCCCGCTCCGCGCCGGGTCCGGCGTCGACGACCTCCTCCCACCGGCGCAGGAAGTCCCGCACCACGGGCAGGTCGGACCCGACCGGCTCCCAGTCGCGGGACACCCCGGCGGCGAGGCAACGCTCCACCAGCTCCCCGGTCGACGACGGCGGCACGTTCACCAGGTCGGCCGCGAGCAGGACCGGATCCTGGCCGTAAGGGTTGATGTGCACTGAACCATTACAGCAGCGTGGTCGTCGTGAGCACACCCCTGGACCACGAATGGCGCACCGCGTCCCGCCACCGCACCTCCGACGGAGTCGTGAGCTACCAACGCTGCCGGTGCGGGGCCTGGCGCATCCGGCTCGCCGCGCCCGGCACCGCCACCGTGGCGGCCAGTGCCGGGCGGGACCGCGCGCTCCGGTGAGCAGCGGTCCGGGGCGCGCTCACCCCAGGTCGACGATGGCGGCGACCGGGCCGCCCCCCTCGGGTCCCTGGTGGGCCGCGGACACGGACACGAACACCGCGGGGTCGCCGGTCACGGCCGCGGTGACCCCGCCGACGCAGGCCTTGATCTGGCGGTGCCAGTGCACGTCGGAGTCGTCGAGCATGGCGTTGCGCCGGCCACGGACGGTGCCGTCCTGCGACGCCTCGCACTTGAGGAACACGTTGACCAGGCGACCGTCCAGGTCCGAGGTGTGCGGCCGCTCCGGCAGATCCAGGCCCGCGTCGCGGATCGCCTTCCAGATGCCGTCGGCGTCGAGCGCGTCGGTCATCACCGAGTGCCCGATCCGGTAGCGGCCGCCGACCCCGGTCGCGTTCCCGACCACGACGACCTGGGCCCGGTCCAGCTCGACACCCGACGAGCAGGACGCCACCGCCGAGTAGAGCCCGCGGTCGTGCATGACGTCGGCGTCGGACGGCATCTCGATCTCGCCGAGCGCCACGGCGACGCCGAGCGCGGTGCAGCCGTTGGACAGGTCCATCGACTCGTGGGTGTGCTCGGTCCACACGGTCTTCCCGCGGGACTTGGCGTCACGGATGGTGTGGATGGTCAGCAGCGGGGTCTTGGTCTGGACGTAGTGCACGTCGGCGGGGTCGGTGATGCCGGCCTTCTTCATCGCGGCCTGCACCGCGTCGGCCACCTTGGTGATCATCGACGTGCGGCCGATGTCCTCCGGCGCGAGCTGCTCGCTCATCGCGAAGCCGACGGTCAGGCGGGGCTCGTCGGAGGGCACGACGTCCTCCGGCGGGACGGTCGCGAAGATCGTCGCGTGCGGGCTGATCACGCCGTCGGTGCCGCCGGACCAGACGATCGGGACCTCCCGGACCTGCTCGGCCGGGGCGCCCTTCTCGACCAGCACCTCGCGGAAGGCACGGTCGGCGATGATGCGGGTGTAGTCGTTGACCCCGCCGTTCCCCTCGGTCTTGCCGATGATCGCGACGACCCGGTCGGCGTGCAGGACCCCGTCGTCGATCAGCGACGCGAGCTCGCTCGCGTCGGACACGGAGTGGATCGGGACCTTGCGCACCTCGATGGCGTCGGGCATGACGGACTCTCCTTCTCCAGCGGTCTCAGGACGGGACGACGACGGTTCCGGCGTCGCCGGTGACGGCCTCGGTGATGTGGGTCAGGTCGGTGATGACGGCGCGGGTGCCGCCGCCCTCGACGAAGCGGCAGGCCGCGTCGACCTTGGGGCCCATCGATCCGCCGGCGAAGTGACCGTCGGCGGCGTGGGCACGCAGCGTCTCGACCCCGATCGTGCCGAGCGGCTCGGCGGCCGGGGTCCCGAAGTGCAGCACCGCGTGCGGCACGTCGGTGCCGATGACGAGCACGTCCGCGCCGACCGTGCGGGCGAACAGCGCGGCACCGAGGTCCTTGTCGATGACGGCCTCGACGCCGGCCAGCTCGCCGCCGGGGAGCCGCACGACCGGGATCCCGCCGCCGCCGTTGCCGACGACGACGAACCCGGCGTCGACCAGGGCCCGGATCGCCGGGCCGTCGACGATCTCGAGCGGCTCTGGCGAGGCGACCATCCGGCGCCATCCTCGCTCGCCGCGGTCCTGCCAGGTCTGGCCGTGTGCGACCAGCACGGCGGCCTCGTCGGCCGGGAGGTGACGCCCGACCGGCTTCGACGGCCGGACCAGGCCCGGGTCGTCGGCCGCGACCCGGGTGCGGGTCACCACGGCGGCGGTGCGCCGGTCGACCCCGGCCGCCGCCAGCGCCGCGTCCAGCGCCGTGGTGAGGACGAAGCCGAGCGTCCCCTGGGTCTGCGCACCGCACCAGTCCAGCCCGACCGGTGGAACGACAGCGGCCGCCAGCTCGTTCTTGACCAGCAGGTTCCCGACCTGCGGGCCGTTGCCGTGGGTGATGACGACGTCGTGGTCGCGGGCCAGCAGCCCGGCCACCGCCGCGGCGGCGACGCGCGCCGCGGCGATCTGGTCCTCCGGCCGCGCACTGCCGTCGGCGGCGGTCATCGCGTTGCCGCCCAGTGCCAGCAGGACCCTCACGACGACGCCCCCGGGCGCAGGGTGGCCGCCGTGCCGCTCGCTGTGCCACCGGCGACGGGGACCTGGCCGGTCGGCCGGCAGGGGTCACCGACGATCACGGTTGCTCCTTGCCGAGGAGATGGGCGAGCGGGCGGGTGCCCACGGGCAGGCCGTACCGGTCGTAGTAGGCGAACATCGCGTCGAGGACCGGGCCGAGGCCGGACGGCCCGGGGACCCGCTCGGCGGTCGTACCCGCCTCCGCCGCCAGCTCGGCGACGGTCGCCGTGCGCGTCGCGAGCTCGTAGGTGGCGCCCTCGTGGCCGGGTTCGGTCAGGACGGTCGCGGCGGCCGCCCCGACCTCGGCGAGGTCGGCGAACCCGAAGACGGCGTGCACGTCGTAGGGCACCCGGACCGGCCCGGTCAGGTCCAGGTTCTGCAGGTAGGCACCGGGCTGCAGGACCGTCCAGCGCAGCCCGGACCGGCGGACGACGTCCTCGGCCCTGGCCTTGCCCAGGTGGTGCGGCATGTCCGGGGCGTACGGCGCGGCCACCGAATGGTAGCCGACCCGGCCGACCCCCGCGGCACGCAGCCCGTCGAGCCAGCCCGCGACCAGCGCCGGCTCGTCCGGGTGCAGGTTCGGGGCGATCAGGTAGGCGGCGTCGGCGCCGGCCGCGGCCGCGGCCACGTCGTCCGCGCGCCCCAGCGGGACGGCGGTGGCGCCCCGCGCCCGCAGCGCGGCCGCCACCGCCCGCCCGGTCTTGCCGTGGCCCCCGCAGATCACGACCCGCACGGCGACCTCAGAGCCGGTCGACGTCGGCATGCGCGGCCCCGCCGGCCAGCGTCGCGTAGCCGGGGCCGCGGTCGAAGAACGCGTCGTCGTCGCGGGACCACGCGGCGCGACCCGCGCGCTCGGCCGTGGTGGCGCCCGTGTCGAAGCCGAGGGTGCCGTCGTCGAGGTCCCCGGTCAGGACGACGCCGTAGTCGGCCAGCGCCGCCGCGGCGGACACCTTGCGCCACAGCACGTCCCGCACGACCGCCGCCGGGTCGCGGCGCAGCGGGTCGCCCCAGCCGCCGCCCCCGGTGGTGCGGATCCGGATCACCTCACCGGCCCGGACCGGCTCGGCGTCGGCCAGCGCGTCGACCACCCGCTCGCGCGGCCCACCCGGATCGATCACGACCTCGAACGGCCGCCCCGCCTTCCCGCCGCGGACCCCCCAGCAGGCCAGGATCGACCGGTCCGCGATCGACATGAAGTGCGCGTCCTTCAGCATCCTGACGTGCTTCTCGTAGCCGAGGCCACCGCGGAACTCCCCGGCGCCGCCGGAGTCGGTGGCCAGCGACAGCGACTCGACGCGGAACGGGAAGCGGGCCTCGGTGAACTCGGTGGGCAGGTTCCGCGAGTCGGGGACGACGTGGATGGTGTCCTCGCCGTCGGCGTAGTAGCGGCCGCCGGAGCCACCGCCCAGCACCTCACGCATGAGGTAGGGGCGGCCCTCGAGGTCCTCGCCGTAGACGCCGGTGTAGCGGATCGTCTCCTGGTCGGCGGGCATCCGACCGTCGACGGCCTTGGCGACGACGCCGGCGAGCACCCCGAGCAGCCGCAGGATGACGAAGGTGCGCGCGTTGGTCGGCGCCGGGAACACCGGGGTCAGCAGCGTCCCGGGCGGCGGGAACCGCATCTCGATGAGCGGGACGATCCCCTCGTTGACGTCGAGCTCGGCCATCCGTTCCGGGGAGTCGGCGAGGTTGCGCAGGATCGGCGCGAGCCACTTCTTGAGGAAGACGCCGTCGGAGTAGTCGCCGCAGTGGTTGATCGGCCCCTTGGCCTGCGGGGAGGTGCCGGCGAAGTCCAGGATCAGCCGCTCGCCGTCGGGGTCGTCGGGGCCGGTGCGGGTGAGCGTGATCCGCTGGGCGTGCAGGCGGGGCTCGTCGACGCCGTCGTGCTCGGCGTAGTCCTCCCAGGTCCAGGTCCCCACCGGGATCCGGCCGAGGATCTCGCGGCGGTAGGTCTCGGTGGTGCGGGAGATGATCGCGTCGAAGCAGGACTCGACGGTGACGATGCCGTAGCGGTCGAACAGCTCGCCGAGGCGACGGGCACCCATCAGGCAGGCCGAGCACTCGGCGTCGAGGTCGGCGGCGAGCGAGTCGGGCATCCGCGAGTTGCGCGTCATGATCGCCAGGGCGGCCCGGTTCGGGACACCCGCGTCCCACAGCCGGATCGGCGGGACCATCAATCCCTCCTCGAACACGCTGGTGGCGTTCGAGGGCATCGAGCCGGGGACCGCCCCGCCGATGTCGTCGTGGTGGCCGAAGGCCTGCACGAACGCGACCACCCGCCGGTCCTCGGCGGGACCCGCGAACACCGGGACGGTGACGCACAGGTCGGGCAGGTGCCCGATGCCGCCCTCGGAGCGGTAGACGTCGTTGTGGAAGAAGACGTCGCCCTCGCGCATCTGGTCCAGCGGGAACTCCCGCGCGATCGGGTGCACGAGCGCGGAGTAGGAGCGGCCGGTGAGCTTGCGCAGCCTCCGGTCGTGGATGCCGGCCCGGAAGTCGTGCGCATCGCGGATCATCGGGCTGCGGCTGGTGCGGGCGATGGCCGTCTCGACCTCGGACTCCACACTGGTCAGCGAGCCCTGCACGATCTCGACGAGGACCGGGTCGGCGCTCGCGCCGGCGTCGTCGGTCAGCGGGCCGAAGGGGAACGCCGTGGGGGCGCGACGCGAGCCGGTGTCGGCCGGGCGCTCGGTCGCCGTCGTCTCCGCTGGGGTCGCTGGGGTCGCAGGGGTCACTGGGCGGCCCTCCGGGTCACGATGATGTTCAGGCGGGTGTCGACGCGGGCGGTGAAGCCCGGGTGCAACGGGACGGTGGAGCCGAACTCCTCGACGACCGCCGGGCCGTCGACGACCGCGCCGGGGACGAGGTCGGTCCGCCGGTACACCGGGGTGTCGAGGTAGCCCTGCGCGGCGTCGAAACAGACCGGGCGCCGGCCCGCGGCGACGGCGACCGGGTCGGCGACGAGGTCGTGGGTGGCGATCTCCGGGCGGCGGATCGGGCCGATGCCCGAGACACGGAGGTTGACCCACTCGACCTGCTGGCCGGGGTCGCCCGCGAAGTCGTAGCCGTAGAGGGCCCGGTGCGCGGTGTGGAAGGCGTCGGCGACCGCGGCCAGGGTGGCCGGGGTGACGGGTCCGTCCGGCACCGGGACGCGCACCTCGAAGGCCTGCCCGAAGTAGCGCAGGTCGGCGGTGCGGACGAAGGCGTGCTGCGCGGCCGGGAACCCCTCCCGGT
This sequence comes from Pseudonocardia sp. EV170527-09, assembly GCF_008369905.1. Classification (NCBI taxonomy): domain Bacteria; kingdom Bacillati; phylum Actinomycetota; class Actinomycetes; order Pseudonocardiales; family Pseudonocardiaceae; genus Pseudonocardia; species Pseudonocardia sp. EV170527-09. The sequence goes on along the minus strand of NZ_VRMC01000025.1, from coordinate 30,053 downwards.
CCAGCGCGGCGGCGGCCTGCGCGGTGAGGTCGTCGACGACGCGGGAGATCTCGGCCGGGTCGAGCCCGTCGGCCAGCGCGACGTGGGTCTGCACGTAGTCGTTCTTCACGTCCACGGTGAGCAGGCCGAACGCGGAGACGTTGCCGGGGTTCGGCGGGACCAGGACGGTCGGGACGCCGAGCACGTCGACGAGCCGGCACAGCAGCAGGGAGCCGGACCCGCCGAAGGTGGTGAGGGCGAAGTCGCGGACGTCGAGGCCGCGCTTGACGGTGACCTGGCGCAACGCGTTGGCCTGGTTCCAGGCGGAGATCTCCAGGACGCCGGTGGCGCAGGCCTCCGGGGTCAGGTCGAGCTCCTTGGCGAGGCGCTCGATGCCGGCGCGGGCGGCGGCGACGTCGAGCGGGATCTCCCCGCCGAGCAGGTGCGGGGGGATGCGGCCGAGGACGACGTGCGCGTCGGTCACGGTCACCTCGGTGCCGCCCCTGCCGTAGCAGAGCGGACCGGGGTCGGCGCCGGCCGAGTGCGGGCCGACCTTGAGGGTGCCCTCCGGCGAGATCCAGGCGATCGAGCCACCGCCGGCGCCGACGGTCACGACGTCGATCATCGGGATCTTGGACGGGAACCGCCCGACCGTGCCCTCGGTGGTGAGTGTCGGCTCGCCCCCGATGACGACGCTGACGTCGGTGGAGGTGCCGCCGCCGTCGGAGGTGAGGACCTTGTCGTAGCCGGCCTCCTGCGCGATCAACGCGGCGCCGAGCGCCCCGGCGGCGGGCCCGGACAGGACGGTCGTGATCGGCTGGTGGACGACCTCGTCGGCGGACAGGACGCCGCCGTTGGACTTCATGACGTAGAACGGGATCGCGCGACCGTCGTACTCGGTGAGCCGCTCGGTGATGTTGGCGACGTAGGCCGACAGCCGCGGCTTCACCGCGGCGTCCACGAGGACCGTCGTCGCCCGCTCGAACTCGCGGTACTCGCGCAGGACCTCGCTGGACAGCGACACGACGGCGGCCGGGTGCTCCTCGGCGAGGACCTCCCGCATCCGCTGCTCGTGGGTGGGGTCGGCGTAGGCGTGCAGGAAGCAGACGCCCAGGGTGTCGACGCCGCGGTCGCGGAACCAGCGGGCGGTCGCGCGGGCCCCGGCCTCGTCGAACGGGCGGACCTCGGCGCCGGTGAAGTCGAGCCGGCCCTCCACACCACGGACCAGGTCGCGGGGCACGATCCGGTTCGGCTTGACCCAGAAGTAGGAGTTGCCGTAGCCGTCCGGCACCGACTGGCGGGCGATCTCCAGCATGGCCTCGTAGCCGGCGGTGGTCACGAAACCGAGCCGGCCGACCTTCCCCTCGAGCAGGAGGTTGGTGGCGACGGTCGTGCCGTGGCTGACGGCCTCGATGTCGGCGGCGGTGCACATGCTCGTTCCGCCTGCGCTCCTCTCGGTGCACATGCTCGTTCCGCCTGCGCTCCTCTCGGTGCACATGCTCGTTCCGCCTGCGCTCCTCTGGGCCGCGCCCAGCAGATCCAGGACCTTGTCGATGCCGGCGAGGAAGCCGTCGGCCGGGTTGGCCGGGGTGGAGGGCGTCTTGGTCGTGACGAGCTCGCCCGACCGTTCGTCGAAGGCGACGACGTCGGTGAACGTGCCACCGGTGTCGATGCCGATCCGGATGCGCCGGGTCATCGGGGTCCTTCCTGCCTGGGGTCGGTGCTGTCGATTGAACTCACCGACCGAGCGGTGGGACATGGCGACTTCTGCCGTCAAAGCGCCGTTCGAGTGGCACTCTTCGCCAGTGCCTCGACCGCGGCCGCGACCTCCAGGAGGTACCGGTCGGCGCCGTGGCGGGCCACGATCTGGACGCCCACCGGGAGCCCGTCGGGAGTGGTCCCGAACGGCACCGAGACGGCGGGGCAGCCGGTCACGGTGATCAAGTACGCCGAACGCATCCAGTCCAGGTAGGAGTCCATCGGCATCCCGTCGACGGTGTCCGGGAACTCCCGGTCGGCCGGGAACGGCGGGACCTGCGACACCGGCAGCACCAGCACGTCGTGGTCGGCGAAGTACTCCCGCATCCGGTGCGCCAGCGTGGTGCGCCGCTGGAACGCGACGGCGACGTCCGCGCCGGTCAGCGACTCCCCCGCCCGGATGTTCGCGGCCAGCGAGGACTTGAACTCCGTCGGGTGCACGGCCAGCTGCAGACCGAACCGGGCCTGGAAGTGCCACTCACGCAGGGTGCGGAAGCACTCGTCGGCGCCGGTGAGGTCCGGGATCGAGCCGGTCACCGCCGCGCCCGCCCCGGCCAGTGCCACCCCGGCCGCCTCGACGACCGCGCGGACGCTCCGGTCGACGGCGAACGCCCCGTCCAGATCGGCGGACAACCCCACCCGCAGGCCGGCGAGCGGCGCCGGGACGACCGGCGCCCCGAAGGCTGCGCCGGGGTCGCCGAGCGCATGCGGCGCCCGCGGGTCCGGCCCGGCCAGCACCGACAGCAGCAGCGCCAGGTCGTCGACGGTGCGGGCCATCGGCCCACCGGTGGAGGTGGGCTCCCACATGTTCGCCGACGGCCACTCCGGCACCCGCCCCCAGGACGGCCGCAGTCCGACGACCCCGCAGAACGACGCCGGGTTGCGCAGCGAGCCGCCCATGTCCGAGCCCTCGGCCAGCGGCACCATCCCGGTCGCCAGCGCGCACGCCGCCCCTCCCGAGGACCCGCCGGCGGACCGGGTCGGGTCGTGCGGGTTGAGCGTGGTGCCGAACACCCGGTTGAACGTGTGCGAACCGGCCGCGAACTCGGGGACGTTGGTCTTGCCGATCGTCACCGCACCGGCCGCCCGCACCCGCTCCACCAGCAGCTCGTCGGTGTCCGGGACGTGCTCGGCGAACAGCGGGGAGCCGTACGTGGTCCGCCAGCCGGCGACGGCGTGGGTGTCCTTGAACGCGAACGGCAGCCCGTGCAGCGGACCGGGCTCCGCCCCGGCGGCCAGTGCGCGGTCGGCGGCCTCGGCCCCGGCCCGGGCGCGTTCCTCGTCGAGGGAGACGATCGCGTTGAGCCGCGGGTTGCGCAGCGCGATCCGCTCCAGGTGCAGGTCGAGCAGCTCGCGGGCGGAGATCTCCTTGGCCCGGACCGCGGCTGCCTGCTCGCGGGCCGGGGTCGCGACCGTGATGTCGGCGCTCACCGGCGACGCCCGACCACGGCGCCGACCAGCACGCCCAGCAGGGCGACCGCCGCACCGATCCCGATGCCGCGGGTGAGCTCACCGGCGCCCGGGCCCCCGGCGGCGGGCGCGGGCGTGAACACCTCCGCACCCGTCATGGGCTCGGCGTAGGCCGGGGCGCCGACGAGCGGTGCCGGCTCCGCCACCCCTACGGCCGGCCCGGGGGCTGCGGGCAGAGGGGGCGGAGGGGACACAGGGGGCACGGCGACCGCACCACCCGCGCCGATCGCCGCGCCGACGGCGTCGAAGAACCGGCCCGCCATCCGCGTGGACACGCTGGCGAGCATCCGCTGGCCGACGCCGCCGACCATGCCGCCGACCGTCGCGTCGGCGGTGTAGCCGATCCGGGTGCCGCCCGCGCCGAGGTCGTCGAAGGTGACGTCGACGACGGCGTCGACCGTGCCCGGCCCGCCCGCCCCGTTCAGGGTCATGACCAGCGACTCGTACGGTTCCAGCTTCGACAGCGCACAGCTGCCGGTGTAGGTGCCCCTGATCGCCGCGACCCCGGCGGTCACCGTCATCGCGTAGGCGTTCTCGCCGGTGGGCTCCAGCCGTTCGCAGCCGGGGATGGTCGCGACCAGCACCCGGGGGTCGAGCAGCGCCTCCCAGACCCGCTCGACCGGGTGCTCGACGACGTTGCTGCCACTGATCTTCACGAGCGGTGCTCCTCACGCAGGCTGAACAGGTCCGACGGGGAGATCGGCATCGCGGTGACCCGGAAGCCCTCGGCGTCGGACACCGCGGCGGCGATCACCGCCGAGACCGGGATGACACCCGCCTCGCCCGCCCCCTTGATGCCGAGGGGGTTGAGCGGCGAGGGCGTCTCCAGGTGGTCGATCTCGATCCCGTCGGGGACCTCGGACACGTACGGCATCAGGAAGTCCATGAAGGACGCGTTGAGCAGCTGGCCGGACTCGCCGTAGGCCATCCGCTCGTACAGCGCGCCGCCGACGCCCTGGGCGACGCCGCCGTGGATCTGTCCCTCGACGACCATCGGGTTGATCAGGTGGCCGCAGTCGTGGACGACGGCGTAGCGCAGGATCCGGATCTCGGCGGTGTCCGGGTCGGTCTCGACGATCGCGGCGTGCATCCCGGAGGCGTAGGTCGCCCGCGGCGTGCTGTGGAAGTCGGTGCCCTCCAGGCCCGGTTGCTCCCCGTCGGGGACCGGCAACGCGTCGGTGTCCCCGACCGAGAACTGGGTGGCGGCCTTCGAGGCCTCGTCGAAGGCGTAGCGCAGCGGGTTGGACAGCACCGACAACGTGCCCAGCGGGATCGACCGCTCGGTGCCCCGAACCCCCACCACGCCGTCGACGATCTCCAGGTCCGCGACGTCGGCCTCGAGCGCGTCGGCGGCCAGCCGCAGGGCCTTCTCCTTCGTCCGCCGGGCGGCCTTGAGGACCGCCGAGCCGGACATGACCGCGGCCCGGGAGGCGAACGTGCCGACCGCGTAGGGCATCCGCCGGGTGTCGCCGGTGACGACCTCGACGTCGGAGAACCGCACCCCCAGCTCGTCGGCGACGATCTGGGCGAACGCGGTCTCGTGGCTCTGGCCCTGGGTGGTGAGCCCGGTCGCGACCGTGACCCGGCCGGTCGTCGCGACGTGCACGTGCGCACCCTCGTAGGGGCCGACACCGGTGCCCTCGACGTAGCAGGCCAGCCCGATGCCGACGGTCCGGCCCTGCTCGGCGCAGTCGCGGCGGAAGGCCGCGAACCCGTCCCAGTCGATCAGCCTGCGCAGCTTCTCCAGCAGAGCCGGGTAGTCGCCCGAGTCGTACTCCAGCGGCCTGCCGTCCTGGAAGATCAGGCCGTGGTCGTAGGGGAACTCGTGCGGCTGGATGAAGTTCACCGCGCGGACCTCGGCACGATCGCGGCCCAGGTAGCCCGCGATCGCGTCCATCGTGCGTTCCATGGCGAAGCAGCCCTGGGGGCGCCCGGCGCCGCGGTACGGCGTCACGATCACGGTGTTGGTGTAGAGCGAGGAGAAGGCGACCCGGTAGGCGCCCGGCTTGTACGGGCCGAGCAGCTGGGTCGAGGTGATGATCGGGACGATCAGGCCGTACGGGGTGTAGGCGCCGTGGTCGTGCCAGAACTCGACGTCGAGGCCGAGCAGCCTGCCGTCGTCGTCGAAACCGACCTCGACGTGCTGGACCTGGCCGCGCTCGTGCGCGGAGGAGACGAAGTGCTCGCGCCGGTTCTCCACGAACTTCACCGGCCGGCCCAGGGCGCGGGCGGCCATCGGGACCAGCAACTCCTCCGGCCACGGGTGGACGATCTTGACGCCGAAGCCGCCGCCGACGTCCGGGGTGATCACGTCGACCCGCCCGATGTCCAGACCCAGCCGCGCCGCGACGGCGGCGCGGACCCCGGTGGAGCTCTGGGTGGAGGTCCACAGGACGAGCCGGCCGAGGGCGGGGTCCCAGCGGGCGACGGTGCCCCGGCCCTCCAGCGGCATGCACGCGCTGCGCTCGATCTCCAGGTCCAGCTCCAGGCGGTGCGGCGCCGCGGCGATGGCGGCCGGGGCGTCGCCGACGGCCTGCTCCAGCCGGGCGCCGACGTTGCCGGGCACGTCGTCGTGCACGAGCCGCTCGGCCGCGCGGGCCGCCGCGATCCCGACGACGGCGGGCAGCACCTCGTAGTCGACGACGATCCGGTCGACGGCGTCCTCGGCGAGGTAGCGGTCCTCGGCGACGACGAACGCGACCGCCTCCCCGACGTGGTTGACCTCGTCGACGGCCAGCGCGAACTGGGTGCGGCCGTGGGTCAGCGCGGGGTGCGGGATGAGCACGGGCAGCGGCTCCGCCATCGGGCCGGTCAGGTCGTCGTGGGTGTAGACCGCGTGCACGCCCGGCACGTCGAGGACGCCGGACACGTCGATGTCGCGGATGCGGGCGTGCGCGTGCGGGGAGCGCAGCACCGCGGCGTGCAGCACGCCGGGTCCGGGGTCGACGTCGTCGAGGTAGCGGCCGCCACCGCGCAGGAAGCGCTGGTCCTCGACCCGCTGGACGCGCTGGCCCATGAGCTTGGTGGTCACCGGGCGGCCCCGATCTCGGCGGCCCGCTCGACCGCCGTGACGATGTTCTGGTAGCCGGTGCAGCGGCAGAGGTTCCCGCCGATCATGTCGCGGGCCCGCTCCCGGGTGGGGCAGGGGCCGCGGCGCAGCCCGGCGGTGATCGTCGTCAGGAAGCCGGGGGTGCAGAAGCCGCACTGCAGACCGTGGCACTCGGCGAAGGCCTGCTGCACCGGGGACAACGACCCGTCCGGCTCGGCCAGCCCCTCGACGGTGGTGATCGCGCAGGACTGCGCGGCGACGGCGAGCATCAGACAGGCCCGGGCCGGCTCGCCGTCGAGCAGGATCGTGCAGGCCCCGCAGACCCCGTGCTCGCAGCCGACGTGGGTGCCGGTCAGGCCGAGGTCGTGGCGCAGCGCGTCGGACAGCAGCCGTCGTGCCGGGACCCGCAGGTCGTGGACGACGTCGTTCACCGTCAGCCGGATGTCGTGGAGCGTCTCGCTCATCGCCCGCCTCCCTGCGCGGTCGCGTCCCGGGTCGCCGCGGCCACCACCCGGTCGGTCAGGACCCGGACCAGCTGTCGCCGGTAGGCCGCCGTGGCGTGGATGTCGGTGGCCGGGTCCAGGTGTTCGAGGGCGGCGTCGGCCCGGTCGGCCGGGGCGACGCCGGTCAGGTCGACGACCACGGGAACGTCGCTCACCGACAGGTAACCGACCCGGATCCGGTCGCCGTCGACGACCGCCCCCGCACCGACCAGGGCGTAGTCGCCGTGCCGGCGGGCGACCTCGTCGAAGGCGACGCCCGCGCCCGGCGGCCGGGCGGGGAAGAACGCCGAGACGGCGATCTCGTCCGGGCCGACCGCCGACTCCAGCGGGCCGACGAACAGCTCACGCGCTCCGATCGTGCGGCGTCCGGCGGGCCCCTCGACCTCGAGCGAGCCCTCCAGCAGCCGCAGCACGACCGGCATCTCGGCGGCGGCGTCGGCGTGCACGAGCGACCCGACGGTCGTGCCGCGGTTGCGGATCGTGGGGTGCGCGACGTGGGCCAGCGCCGCCGGCACCAGCGGCTGGACCCTGGTGAGCAGCGGTGACTCCAGGACCGCGGTGTGCCGGGCCAGCGCGCCGACCCGGACACCTCCCTCGACCTCGTCGATCGTCCCCAGGCCGGGTACCCCGTTGATGTCGACGACCAGGGACGGTGCGGCCAGCCGCATGGAGAGCAACGGCACGAGACTCTGTCCACCGGCCAGCACCTTCGAGTCCGGCGCCGCGAGCGCGGCGACGGCCCCGGCCAGGTCCGTCGGGCGGACGTAGTCGAAGGGCGCGGGCTTCACGGGGTGTCCTTCGCCTCCCCGTCGTCGACCCTGGTCACCATCGTCCCGGCGGGTGTCCCGGACGGGCCGGTCGTCCCGGACCGGCGGTCGCGCAGCGCGACGGCGTGGAAGTAGACGATCACCAGGATGGTGCCGAGCGCGATGCCACCCAGCTCGAACCCGTTGCCCAGGTCCAGCGCGACGCCGCCGATGCCGGCGACCATGCCCGCCGCGAGGCCGACGAGGTTGCGGGGTTCGCCGAAGTCGACGCCGTTCTCCACCCAGATCTTGGCGCCGACCAGCGCGATCATCCCGTAGAGCACGAGCGTGATCCCGCCGAGCACGCCGCCGGGGATCGCCCCGACCAGCACCCCGAACTTGGGGCACAGGCCGAGCAGGATCGCCACGGCGGCCGCGACGTAGTAGGCCGCGGTGGAGTACACCCTGGTCGCTCCCATGACGCCGATGTTCTCGGCGTAGGTCGTCGTCGGGGACCCGCCGAACAGGCTGGCCAGCGCGGTGGCGGCGCCGTCGGCGCCCAGCGCCCGGCCCAGGTAGGGGTCGAGGTCGTCGCCGGTCATCTCGGCGACCGCCTTGACGTGCCCCAGGTTCTCGGCGACCAGCGCGATGACGCCGGGGAGCACCAGCAGCACGAACATCAGCGAGAAGCTGGGCGCGTGCACGGCCGGGACGCCGTCGTCCAGGGTCCCGCTGGGCAGTCCGAACCAGGCGGCGTCGGCCAGGCCCTCGAAGGAGACGCGCGAGTGCGGCTCCGGGGTGCAGTCCGCGCCGCCGCAGGAGGTGATCGGGCCGCTCAGGAGGTCGAGCAGCCAGGAGAGCACGAACCCGAAGACGAGCGCGAGGAACACCGCGATCCGTCCCCAGAACCCGCGGAACAGGACAGCGGCGCAGACCAGGAACGTCGCGGTGAGCAGTGCGGTCCACTGGTCCACCGGCCAGTACACCGACGCGACGACCGGGGCCAGGTTGAACCCGATCAGCATGACGACCGCACCGGTCACCGCGGGCGGGAGCACCCGGTGCACGAGCCGGGCGCCTGCGAGGTGCACGAACACACCGATCGCGAGCAGCACCAGGCCGGAGACCATGATCGCCCCGGTCACGGCGGCGGAGTCGCCGCCGGCCGCCCGGATCGCCGCGACCCCGCCGACGAAGGCGGCGCTGGTGCCGAGGTAGCTGGGCACCATGTTCTTGCAGACGACCAGGAACAGGACGGTGCACAGGCCCGAGAAGAGGATCGCGAGGTTGGGGTCCAGCCCCATCACCACGGGGAACACGAAGGTCGCCCCGAACATCGCGACGACGTGCTGCATCCCCAGCCCGACCGTCTTCCCCCAGGGGAGCCGCTGGCGGGGTGCGACCGCCTCCCCCGGCCCCGGATCGACCACTTCCCACCTGAACATCGACATGGCGATCCCTTCACACGGCACCGGAGACCCGACTCAAGCTAATGAGACCCAGGTCGCACCTCGACGGCTACTACTGCCGATTGACCGGTGGATCCACTGGCACGAATTGATGACGCCAGCACGATGCCTGCATGCGTCGGGCCGTGCGGTTTCCGCCGGATGTCGTTCACGTTCCGCCCGGTCGGCCGACGGTGCGCAGTGCCTGCAGCGCGACGGCGACGTCGAGCCGCAGGTTCGGGTCCGTCGACAGCGGACCGAGGAGCCGTTCCAGCTTGGCGACGCGGTAGCGCATCGTATTGTAGTGGAAGAACTGCACCCGGGCCGCCTCGGCCACGGTGAAGTTCGTGTCGAGCAGGACCTGCAGGGTCTCGCGCAGCTCGGCGGCCTCGGTGGTGGCCTCGGCGAGCGGACCCAGCGCGTCGCGGACGAAGGAGTCCAGCTCCGCCGGGTCCGGGACGAGCGCGAGCAGCCGGTGCAGGCCGAGCTGGTCGAAGAACGTCGTGCTGCCGCCGCCGGAGATCCGGCGGCCCACCTCGACCGCCCGCCGTGCCTGGGCGTAGGCGCCGGGCAGGGCGTCGATGTCGGGCACCGGGCGGCTGACACCCGCCGAGAACTGCCGTCGCCCGCCGCCCTTGTCCCCGGCGACCGCGGTGACGGCCCGCCGCACGATGTCGCGGCCGGGGGGTGGACCGGGGTCCGCGTCGACCGGCAGCAGGGTCACGACCTCGGAGGAGAAGTCGACGGTGGGGATGCCCTCCCCCAGCCCGGAGCAGACCTGGCGCCACCCCGCCGAGAACCGCTTCTGCCAGGCGCGCCACTGCTCGGCCGGGACCCGCGCGTCGATCGGGTCGAGCTCGGCGGTCAGCACGACCATCGGGCGGCGCAGGTCCCAGCCGAGGGTGTCCGCGTGCTCGGCGACGTAGGCGGGGTCGGCGGTGCGGCGCAGCAGCAGGTCCCGCAGGAAGTCGCCCTGGTACTTGGTCTCGACGGCGGTGACCGCCTCCTCGCGGGTGATCAGCAGCGCGGCCACCGCGGCGGCGCGCTCCAGCGCCTGGACGTCGTCCGGGGCGAGCCGGGCGGTCAGGCGCACGCAGACCAGCCGGGCGAGGTTCTGCCCACCGGCCGCGACCCGCAGGGTGCGGGCCTCCCCGCCCGCGACCGGGACGCCGTCGATCCCCATCCGCTCGACGCGCAGCCGGCCCGTCGGGTCGACGAGGTCGTGCTCGGTCAGCATCCGGAGCTGGTCCTCCGACAGCGCCGACGCCCGCTCCCGCCCGTCGGTGGAGGTGACCGCGACGCCCACGTCGAGCACTCGCCCGACCTCGGCCGCGATCCCCGCGAGGTCCCCGCCCTCCAGCGCGATCCGGGTCAGCCCGGTGTGCAGCGCGTCGAGCCGGGCCAGCGCCTCGCGGGCCGGGAACTCCGGGTCCCCGTTCTCCTCCGTCAGCAACTGTTGCCGCCCCTTCGGTCCGAAGGTGGCACAAGTTAACATCGGCGGACGCGACTGCCCAGGCTAGTTTCGGTCCGTGATCGGAGTCAGCGCACCCGTCCGGGTCCGCGACCTGCTGCGGCGGGCCGCGGACGGCCCGGTCCGGGTCGTGCACCGCGGGCCCGACGCCGTCTACCTCGCCGTCCACGACGACGGTCGCGAGACCTGCGTCGGCGTTCTCGGCGCGGACGCGGTGCCGGTGCCCTGCGGACTGCGGTCCCGGCTCCCCGCACTCGCCCTCGGCACCGCCGCCGTGCACGGCGGGATCCTGCACCTCGACGACGAGCCGGTCGTCGTCCGGCGGCTGGTCGACACCCGGGTTCCCGCGCGGTCCCCCCTGCCCCGCACCGGGCTCCGGCCGGTCCCCGGCCTGCCGGCCGAGGTGACCCCCGGCGCCGTCGCCGGGCTCGTCGGACGCGGCGAGGGGCTCACCCCGCTCGGCGACGACGTCCTGTGCGGCTGGCTCGCCCTGCACCGGTCCGCCGGCGTCGCCACCCCGGAGGTGGACGCCGCCGTCCTGGCCCACCTGCACCGCACCACGCTGCTGTCCGCCGAGCTCCTGCGGTGTGCCCTGCGCGGCGAGGTCGTGCCCCAGTTCGCCGCGCTGGTCACCGCACTCGGCACGGCGGCCGAGCCCGCGGCCCGCGCCGCGCTCACCGCCGTCGGGCACACCTCCGGGACCGCGATGGTCCACGGCGCCGCGCTCGCCCTGTCCGCCCTGCACACCGAAGGAGTCGCCGCATGACGACGACGCACGTCGAGGTCCGGCCCGGCGCCTACGCCGACTCGGTCACGCTGCTCCGGGTCAGCCGCACCGCCCAGCAGCTCGACGGGGTGGTCGCCGCGCAGGTCGCCATGGCCACCCCGCTCAACGTCGACGTCCTGACCGGCATGGGGTTCACCGTCCCCGCCGGGACCGGCGCGAACGACCTGGTCGTCGCCCTGCACCTGACCGGTGACGACGCGCTGCCCGCCGCCGTCGCCGGTGTCGACCGCGCGCTCGCCGAGGCGGGCAGACCGGCACCGGACGGCGGCGGGGCCGGTGCGGTCGCGCCGCCGCGCACCACCGCCGCCGCGCTGGACCGGGCACCGGGCTCGGTCGTGCTCGTCTCGGTGCCCGGGCCGCACGCCACCGTCGAGGCGATGGACGCCCTCGACGCCGGCAGCGACGTCATGATCTTCAGCGACAACGTGCCGGTGGAGCAGGAGGTGGCGCTCAAGCAGGTCGCCGCGCAGCGGTCCCTGCTGGTCATGGGCCCGGACTGCGGGACGGCCGTGCTGGACGGGCTCGGCCTGGGGTTCGCCAACGTCGTCGAGCCCGGTCCGGTGGGGCTCGTCGCCGCGTCCGGGACCGGGTGCCAGCAGGTGATGGCGCTGCTCGACCACGCCGGGGTCGGTGTGCGCGCCGCGCTCGGCGTCGGCGGGCGGGACCTGTCCGCGCCGGTCGGCGGCCTCGCCACCCGGGAGGCCCTGCGCCGCCTCGACGCAGACCCGGCCGTCGAGCTGATCGTGCTGGTGTCCAAGCCCCCCGCCGCCGAGGTCGCCGAACGGATCGACCGGCTGGTCGCGACGCTCACGACGCCGGTCGAGTACGCGCTGCTCGGGCCGGACAGGCCCGACCTGACCGCGGCGACCGAGGCCGCCCTGGCGCGGCTGGGCCGCCCCGTCCCGGACTGGCCGGTGCACGGCACCGCGCGTCCGGCGTACGGCGGTCACCGGCTGCGCGGCCTGTTCGTCGGCGGCACGCTCGCCACCGAGTCCGCGCAGATCGCGGGCGAGGACGCTGCCCGGGCCGGCCACACCTTCGTCGACTTCGGCGGCGACGAGTGGACCCGCGGCCGCGCCCATCCGATGATCGACCCGACGGTGCGCCTGGAGCACCTCGCGGCCGCGCTCGCCGACCCGGAGACCGCCGTCGTCCTGCTCGACCTGGTGCTGGGGCACGGCGCCGAGCCGGACCCGGCCTCCGTGCTGGCCCCCGCGATCGCCGAGGCCCGGGTGCCGGTCGTCGTCTCGGTCGTCGGGACCGGCGCCGACCCGCAGGACCTGACGGCGCAGGTCGACGCGCTGGTCGGGGCCGGCGCGGAGGTCCACCTCTCGCACGCCGGCGCCACGCGCCGGGCACTCGCACTCCTGCCCGCCGACACGACGACCGGAGCCGCCCGATGACCACCCCCTCGCTGGTGAGCACCGGCACCGACCTGCTCGCCGAGTCCGCCGCCGACCAGGCGGTCCCGGTCACCCGGGTCGACTGGCGCCCGCCGATGGACGGCACCGCGGCCGATCTGGCGACCGTCGCCACCGACCCGCTGCGCCGGGCGGCGAACGAGCGCGCCCTCGCCGCGATGCTCGACGTCACCGCGACGCTCGTCGACGTCGCCCCGGCCTCGGAGGTCCTCGGCCTCGCACCGGGAGAGTTCCTGCACGCCGGGCCACCGATCACCTGGGAGCGTGCGTCCGGCCCGCTCCGCGGTGCCCTGATGGGCGGCGCCGCGCTGGAGGGCCTGGTCACCGACCCGGCGGACGCCGCGGCGCTGTTCGCGTCGGGTTCCTCGGTCTCGCTGGAGCCGTGCCACCACCGCGGGGCGGTCGGCCCGATGGCCGGCGTCGTCACCCCGGGCATGTGGATGTTCGTGCTCGAGGACCCGGCCACCGGCCGCCGCGCCCACTGCTCCCTGAACGAGGGGCTGGGCAAGGTCCTGCGCTACGGCGCGTACGGCCCGGAGGTGATCCGGCGGCTGCGCTGGATGGGCGACGTGTTGGGCCCGCTGCTGCGCGGCGCCGTCCGGGCGCGGCGGGACGCGGGTGAGCCGGTCGACGTGACCGGCGTGCTGACCCAGATGCTGCAGATGGGCGACGAGGCGCACAACCGCAACCGGGCGGGGACCCTGATGCTGCTGCGGGACCTGGGCCCGGACCTCGTCGCGACGGCGGCCGCCGCCGGTGTGGCGAGCACCGACGTCGCGGAGGTGCTGCGGTTCGTCGGGGGCAACGACCACTTCTTCCTGAACCTCGCCATGCCCGCGTGCAAGCTGGCCCTGGACGCCGCCCGGGACGTCGACGGCTCCACCATGGTGGTGGCGATGGCGCGCAACGGAACCGACTTCGGCATCCAGGTCTCCGGCACCGGCGACGAGTGGTTCACCGGCCCGGCCCAGCTGGCCGACGGCCTGTTCCTGGGCGACTACGGCCCGGCCGACGCCAACCCCGACATCGGCGACTCGGCGATCACCGAGACGGCCGGGATCGGTGGCTTCGCCATGGCGACCGCCCCGGCGATCGTGCGGTTCGTCGGCGGCACCGTGCCGGACGCACTGGCCACCACCCGCCGGATGCGGGAGATCACGCTCGGGGAGAGCCGGCGGTGGACCGTCCCCATCCTGGAGTTCGCCGGGGTCCCCAGCGGCATCGACGTCACCCGGGTCTGCCGGACGGGCATCCTCCCGCAGATCAACACCGGGATGGCCGGACGGGTCGCGGGCGTCGGGCAGGTCGGGGCCGGGCTCGTGACCCCGCCGGCCGAGATCTTCCCGAAGGCGCTCACCCGGCTGGCGGAGCGGACGGTCCTCAGACGCGGCGCAGCAGCCTGACGACGACCGTGGTGATGATCAGCCAGAGGATCGCCGCGACCCCGTAGTTCAGCGTGACGGCCATCTTCGGCTGGGCCGGGGTGAACAGGTCACCGCGGCCGAGGTTCAACTGGGCCGCCCACGACGAGATGAACTCGGTGAGGAAGTTCGCCGGGTTGGCGTCGAGCAGGGTCAGCACGATGTGCGCGACCAGGATGGCCACGATCACCAGGCCCACGATCCGCACGATCGTCGCGATGATGCCCATGCCCTGCCGCACGGTCGTGCCCACGGTTGCCGCCATCACACACCCCTTTGTCTCCGACGGCGTCATGGTCGCACCGCCGTGCCCTCACTGCCCCCACAACGAGGGAGAACGCTCTCGGTTGTGATCACTTCGTTGCGTGCCGTCGTCCGGGTGACACCAACACCGGTCCGGGACAGCGGGTTGCCGTGCAACGGGGGGTCGGGTCTACGGTGGGGGCATGGCGCGCCTGCTCCTTCGCCGCCGCGGCGGGGTCTGAACCGACCGGCCCCTCGTCGCGGGGTTTCGCGTGTCCGCCGGTCGCCACGACCGTCCGACATCCAGGAGCAGTTCCCGTGACCACCTCTCCCGACGCCTACGAGGCCCGCGCCCGCAGCAACGTCCGCACCCCCGAGGGCGCGCCGCACGCGACCCAGCCGGCCTGGAACCGCCAGCGCGGATCGCAGATGCCGGTGCACCGGTACAAGCCGTTCCATCAGCTGGTCGAGCCGGTCTCGCTGCCGGACCGCACGTGGCCGGACAAGGTCATCGACACCGCGCCGCTGTGGTGCGCGGTCGACCTGCGTGACGGCAACCAGGCGCTGATCGACCCGATGAGCCCGCTGCGGAAGCGGCGCATGTTCGACCTGCTGGTACGCATGGGCTACAAGCAGATCGAGGTCGGCTTCCCGGCGGCGAGCCAGACCGACTTCGACTTCGTCCGCGAGATCATCGAGGACGAGGCGATCCCGTCCGACGTGCAGATCCAGGTCCTGACCCAGGCCCGGCCGGAGCTGATCCAGCGGACCTTCGAGGCCTGCGAGGGCGCGCACTCGGCGATCGTCCACCTCTACAACTCGACGTCGATCCTGCAGCGCAGGGTCGTCTTCCGCTCCGACCGCGCGGGCATCACCAAGATCGCCACCGACGGCGCGGAGGAGGTCGCGAAGTTCGCCGAGAAGTACCCGGCGACCGACTGGACCTTCCAGTACTCGCCGGAGTCCTACACCGGCACCGAGCTGGAGTACGCCGTCGAGATCACCAACGCGGTGAGCGCGATCTGGCAGCCGACGCCCGAGCACCCGATGATCGTCAACCTGCCGGCGACGGTCGAGATGGCGACGCCGAACGTCTACGCGGACTCCATCGAGTGGATGCACCGCAACCTGGCCCGGCGCGACGCGCTGATCCTGTCGCTGCACCCGCACAACGACCGCGGCACCGGCATCGCCGCCGCCGAGCTCGGCTACCAGGCCGGCGCCGACCGCATCGAGGGCTGCCTGTTCGGCAACGGCGAGCGCACCGGCAACGTCGACCTGGTCGCGCTGGGCATGAACATGTTCACCCAGGGCGTCGACCCGCAGATCGACTTCTCCGACATCGACGAGATCCGCCGCACCGTCGAGTACTGCAACCAGCTGCCGGTGCACGAGCGCCACCCGTGGGGCGGCGACCTGGTCTACACCGCGTTCTCCGGCTCCCACCAGGACGCGATCAACAAGGGCTTCGCCGCGATGGAGGCCGACGCCGCCGAGGCCGGGCACCCGGTCGCCGACCACACCTGGGAGGTCCCGTACCTGCCGGTGGACCCGAAGGACATCGGCCGCACCTACGAAGCCGTCATCCGGGTCAACAGCCAGTCCGGCAAGGGCGGCATCGCCTACATCATGAAGACCGAGCACCAGCTCGACCTGCCGCGACGGCTGCAGATCGAGTTCAGCCACGTCATCCAGGCCTACACCGACACCGAGGGCGGCGAGGTCGAGCCCAAGGCGATGCGCGACGCGTTCGACGTCGAGTACCTGGGCCGCGAGACCCCGCTCAAGCTGGTGCGCCACCGCGTCCACAGCGACGGCGAGGGCCGCGACGAGATCGTGGCGACGGTGCGCGTCGAGTCCGACCTGCACGAGATCGCCGGCTCCGGGAACGGGCCGATCGCGGCGTTCGTGGACGCGCTGGCCGGGATCGGGTTCGACGTCCGGGTCCTCGACTACCACGAGCACGCGATGGGCGGCGGTGACGACGCCCGCGCCGCGGCCTACGTCGAGTGCGCCGTCGAGGAGAAGGTGTTCTGGGGCGTCGGGATCGACAGCTCCATCACCAGCGCCAGCCTCAAGGGCGTCGTGAGCGCGATCAACCGCGCCCTGCGCTGACGCCTCCACCACCGCCGCGCGAACGGGCCGTCCGTACGCACCTCTCGTACGGACGGCCCGGTCACGGGTGACCGGTGGGCCGGTCAGCGGCCGATCGCGTCGCCGAGGGTGATCTGCTGGCCGGGTACCTCCGGGCCGCTGCCCGGGCCGACGGCGGCGTCGGCCTCCTCCGCGGTCACCTCGTGCGGGGTGATGACCCCGTCGCGGATGGCCTCGGCGTGGTGGCAGGCGACCCGGTGCCCGGTGGTGTCGCCGTCGAGCGTCCGGAGCTGCGGGCGCTCGGTGGAGCACCGGTCCTCCTGACGCCACGGGCAGCGGGTGTGGAACCGGCACCCGGCGGGCGGCGCGGCCGGCGACGGCAGGTCTCCGGACAGCAGGATCCGCTCGCGGGTGTCCTCCACCGTCGGGTCCGGCTGGGGCACCGCCGAGAGCAGCGCCCGGGTGTAGGGGTGCAGCGGGCCGTCGTAGAGCGCGCGGGCGGGCGCCTCCTCCACGATCGACCCGAGGTACATCACCCCGACCCGGTCCGACACGTGCCGCACGACGGCCAGGTCGTGCGCGATCACCAGGTAGGTCAGGCCGAGCTCGCGCTGCAGCGAGCGCAGCAGGTTGAGCACCTGGGCCTGCACCGACACGTCCAGCGCCGAGACCGGCTCGTCCGCGACGACGAGGTCGGGCTCCACGCACAGGGCCCGGGCGATCCCGATGCGCTGACGCTGCCCGCCGGAGAACTCGTGCGGGTAGCGGCGCAGTGCGGACTCGGGCAGCCCCACCGCGCGCATGAGCTCGGCGAGCCGGTCCGGGCCGGACTCGATCCCGTGCGCGGCCAGGCCCTCGCGCAGCAGCGACCCGACCGACTGGCGCGGGTCCAGGCTGGACATCGGGTCCTGGAACACCATCTGGAACCGGCGGCGCATCCGGCGCAGCGGCTCCCCCTTCAGTGCGGCGACGTCGGTGCCGTCGAAGGACACCGTGCCCGCGGTCGGCTCGGTGAGCTTGAGGATCGCCCGCCCGAGGGTCGACTTGCCGCAGCCGGACTCGCCGACCAGGCCGTAGGTCTCACCGCGCTCGATCCGCAGCGAGACACCGTCGACGGCCTTGACGTGCCCGACCGTGCGCTGCACCAGCACACCCCGGGTGATCGGGAAGTGGACCTGCAGGTCCTCGACCTCCAGCAGGGGGCTCATGCCGTTGCTCCGATCGGCTCGGGGTTGTGGCAGCGCAGCAGCCGGCCCGCCGCGTCGTCGGCCACCGGGGTGACCGAGGTGCAGGTCTCCAGCGCCCGCGGGCAGCGCGGCGCGAAGGCGCAGGCGTGGTCCCAGGGCAGGTTGTCCGACACCGACCCGGTGATCGCGGGCAGCTCCGCGGCGGGGTCGGAGTCCAGCCGCGGGATCGACCGGATCAGCCCGGAGGTGTACGGGTGGCGCGGACCGCCGAACAGCGCGTGCCGCTCCGCGCGTTCCACGACCCGGCCGCCGTAGAGGACGTTGACCCGGTCGCAGAGCCCCGCGACGACGCCGAGGTCGTGCGTGATCATGATCAGCGCCGTCCCCGTCTCGGCGACGAGCTCGCGCAGCAGCTCCAGGATCTGGGCCTGGATGGTGACGTCGAGGGCGGTGGTCGGCTCGTCGGCGATGAGCAGCTTCGGCCGGCAGGCCAGCGCGATCGCGATCAGCGCGCGCTGGCGCATCCCGCCCGACATCTGGTGCGGGTAGGCCGACACCCGTCGGGCCGGGTCGGGGATGCCGACCCGCTCCAGCAGGGAGACGGCCTCGCGGCGGGCCTCGTCCTTTCCCATCCCGCGGTGCCGGGTGAGCGCCTCGGTGATCTGGACACCCACCGACACGACCGGGTTCAGCGACGACAGCGGGTCCTGGAAGACCATCCCGATGTCGCGACCGCGCCGCTCGCGCAGCTGCGCGTCGGACAGGGTGAGCAGGTCGGTCGGGCTGCCGGTCCCGTCGTCGAACGTCACGGAGCCGCCCACGCGGGGGGTCCGCCCCGGGAGCAGCCCCATGATCGCCAGTGAGGTCACGGACTTGCCGCAGCCGGACTCGCCGACCAGGCCGACGACCTCACCGGGGCGCACGTCGAACGACACCCCGTCGACGGCGACGACGTCGGCCTCGCCCCGGCGCACGAAGCGCACGGACAGGTCCTCGACGGACAGCAGGGGGTTCATCGGCGTCCCTTGGGGTCGATGGCCTCGCGCAGCGACTCGCCGAGCAGCGTGAACCCGAGCGCGACGACGATGATCGCGATCGCCGGGTAGACCGCCAGCCCGGGCCGGACGTCGAGGTAGGGCTGTGCGGAGGCGAGCATCAGGCCCCACTCCGCGCGGGCCGGGTCGGCGTCGCCGAGGCCGAGGAAGGAGAGCGCGGCCGCGTCCAGGATCGCCGTCGCCAGGGTCAGCGTGGCCTGGACGATCACGGGGCCGATCGCGTTGGGCAGCATGTGCCGCAGCACCACCGCCCGTCGCTTCACCCCGAGCGCGGTGGCCGCGAGGACGTGGTCGGAGTCGCGCTGGGCGAGCATCGACCCGCGCAGCAGCCGCGCGAAGATCGGCACGTTCACCAGTGCGACGGCGATGATGACCGTGGTCTGGCTGGGCCGGGCGGCCAGCGCCGCGACGGAGATGGCGAGCAGCAGTGACGGGATCGACAGCAGCACGTCGGTGACCCGCATGAGGACGGTGTCGATCCAGCCGCCGAACGCCCCGGCGAGCACGCCGATGACCAGACCCACCGCGAGCCCGAACACGGTGGCGAGCACGCCGACGAGCAGGGTCTGGCGCGACGCCAGGATCATCCGGGAGAACTCGTCGCGGCCGTTCTGGTCACTGCCGAGCGGGAAGCCGGGCTGCGGTCCGGGGATCGAGCCGGGACGCAGCTGGTCGAGCAGCTGCGGGAACGCCTGGGCCGGGTCGTGCGGGGCCAGCAGCGGCGCGAACACCGAGACCAGCACGAACAGCCCGATGATCACCGTACCGACGATCGCGGTGGGACTGCGGCGCAGCCGGCGCAGCGCGTCGGCGGACAGGCTGCGACCCGCGGTGTCGTCGATCCGGTCCCTGCGCCGTTGCGCCCAGGTGGTCGGTGCGCTCATCGCAGCCTCACCCTCGGGTCGATCACGGCGTAGGACAGGTCGACGAGCAGGTTGACCAGCACGTAGATCAGTGCGCCGAGCAGCACCACGGCCTGCAGCCGCGGGTAGTCGCGGCGCTCGATGCCCTCGGCGATCAGGGTGCCGATGCCGGGCCGGTTGAACACCTTCTCGGTCAGCACCGCGCCGGCGAGGAGCAGGCCGGTCTGCAGGCCGATCGTCGTGGAGACCGGCAGCAGCGCGTTGCGCAGGACGTGCCGGCCGCGGACGGTGCCCGGCGCGAGGCCCTTGGCGTTGGCGGTGCGGACGAAGTCGGACTCCAGCACGTCGAGCACCGAGGCCCGGGTGATCCGCACGATGACGGCGAGCGGGATCGTCGCCAGCGTGACGGCCGGCAGCACGAGGTGCATCAGCGAGTCCCAGCTGGCGTCGAACTCGCGGGTGAGCAGGCCGTCGAGGGTGGGGAAGCCGGTCACCGAGGTGGCGTCGATGCCGGTCGACTGCAGCCCGGACGGCGGGAACAGGCCGAGATCGACGGCCAGGAACTGCTTGAGCACGTAGCCGAGGAAGAACACCGGGACGGCGACGCCGACCAGCGTTCCGACGATGGTCAGGTTGTCCCAGATCCCGCCGCGGTGGCGGGCGGCGAGGTAGCCGAGCGGGATCCCGAGGGCGACGGCGAGCAGCAGCGCCGCCAGGGAGAGCTCGATCGTGCCCGGCAGTGCGCGGCCGAGCTCGGTGATCACCGGGTCTCCGGTGACGAGGGAGGCGCCGAAGTCGCCGGTCAGCGCCCGGCCGAGGTAGTGCAGGTACTGGATCGGGATGGGTTGGTCCAGGCCCAGTGTCTTGTTGAGTGCGGCGATCGACTCCGGGGTCGCCTTGTCTCCGAGCAGCGCACCGGCCGGTCCACCGGGCAGCGAGCGCAGCCAGGCGAACAACAGCACGGACAGGATGAGCAGCGTCGGGACGACCTGGAGCAGGCGGCGCGCGACGAAGCGCAGCATGCGTGGATGTCCTCAGTGGTGGGAGGCGGGACACGCGGCCGGGCGCCGCGGGATCTCCGCGGCGCCCGGGGCACGGTCAGTTCTTGCTGACGGAGACGAAGCGCTCGTCGGTCAGCGGCGACGGGACGAGGCCCTGCACGTTCGGTCCGACGACGATCGCCGGGCCGGTGGTCAGGATCGGCACGGCCGGCAGGTACTTGGCCATGATGTCCTTGTTGGCCTGCTGGTACGCCGCGGCGTGGCCGGCCGGGTCCGGGATGGCGTCGGCCTTGGCCAGCTCGGCGAACATCGCCGGGTCCTGCGGCCCGAACTCGGCCTTCTCCCGGCCGAAGAACGTGCCGACGAAGTTGCCGGCGTCGTTGTAGTCGCCGGTCCAGCCGAGCAGGTGCAGGTCGTGCTTGCCGGCCTTCTGGACGTCGTCCTTGTAGCCGCCGTTCCACGGCCGCGCGACCGGGTTGACCGTGATGCCGACGGCCTTCAGGTTCGCCGACATCGCCGAGAACAGGTCCGCCGGGTTCGGCATGTAGGGCCGGGTGATCTCGGTCGGGTAGTAGAAGTTCAGCGTCAGGTTCTGCGCGCCGGCCTCGGCGAGCAGCTGCTTGGCCTTCTCCGGGTCGTACGGGTACTCGGTGACGTCGTCGGCGTAGCCCGCGACGGTCGGCGGCACGAACTCCTTCGCGACCGCGGAGCCCTCCGGCATCTTCGTGCGGACCAGCGACTCGCGGTCGATCGCGTAGGCGAGCGCCTGACGGACCCGAAGGTCCTTGAGCTTGGGGTTGTTCTTCGTGTTGATGCCCATGTAGAGCAGCGAGAACGGCTGGCGGATCAGCACCTGGTCGCCCTGGTCCTTCAGGGTCTGGTAGTCCGCGGGCGACGGGTAGTCGTAGCCGTCGATGGTGCCGGCGGCCAGCTCCTGCTTGCGGGCGTTCTCGTCCGGGATGATCTTGAAGATGAGCCGGTCGAGCTTGGCCTTCTCGCCCCAGTACTGGTCGTTGCGGACCAGGGTGATCGTGTTGTTCGCCTTGTCGAAGCTCTCGAACTTGAACGGCCCGGTGCCCGTCGGGTGCTCGTTCGCGTAGGCGGGGTAGGTGAAGGAGTCACCGCTCTGGGTGACGGCGTCGGCGTCGTACTGCTTGAGCGCCGTCGGGCTGGAGATCGAGAACGACGTGAGGCCGAAGGCGGCCGGGAACGCGCCCTTGAACTTGTTCAGCGCCAGGACGGCGGTGTTCGGGCTCTGCGCCGTGCAGGACTTGTAGAGCGGTGCGCCCGAGGCGTCACCCTCGTTCTTGGCGAAGCCCTCGAAGATGTCGCCGTAGTAGATCATCTGGCTCTGGGCCGCGGCGCCCTTCATGGTGAACCAACGGTCGAAGTTCGCGCAGACCGCGGTCGCGTCGAACGGCGTGCCGTCGTGGAACGTGACGCCCTCGCGGAGGGTGAACGTCCAGGTCTTGCCGTCCGGAGTGGACTTCCACTCGGTGGCCAGGCCGGGCTCGAGCTCGGTGGTCCCCGGCTTGTAGGTGATCAGCGTGTCGAACATCTGCCGCGCCGGGCGGAAGCTCTCGCCGTCGTCGTTGAAGATCGGGTCGAAGTTCTTCGGCGCGCCGGCGGCGCCGAAGACGAACGCCCCCCCCCCGGCGGCGTCGCCGCCCGCTCCGCGCTCCGAGCTCGCGCAGGCGGTCATGCCCACTGCGAGCACGCCCGCCATGACCGCCGTCATCCACCGTCTGCGCATTCCGGTCCCCTCGTCGGCAGAGGTGTCCACCCGATGTGCGCGTGAGGACACCTGATGACGGGGAAACCTATAGCGGTCCGTTACCAACTGGTAGTCCCTTGCGTCACGATAGTGCTACGAACTGGTACGCACGTCCCGTTCGCCCGTCCCCTCGACGACGGCCGTCCGGTGCGCGTCCCGGTGGTTCGCGACCGCATCCCGTGAGGCGTCCTCGGCGAGCGCGGCGGCCCGGACCTCGGCGAAGACCTCACGGTAGGTGCGCAGGTCGGCGGGCGACTCCAGGAACGACTCCCCTGCGTGCCCCTCGGTGTGGACGACGTCGGGTCCGAGTGCGTCGGGGACGGTCAGGATCGCGAATCGGCCGGCGTGGGCGCGCTGCGGCCCGGCGCCGAACGGGAGCACACGCAGCGTCACGTCGGGCAGCTCCGAAAGGGTGAGCAGCCGGTCGAGCTGCTCGGCCATCACCGCGGGACCGCCGGTCGCGCGGACGAGCACGGCCTCGTCGACGACCACGTCGAGCGCCAGCGGCGGTGTCGCGGTGAGCGCCTCGTGGCGACGACCGCGCAGCCGCACGAGCTGGTCGATCTCCCAGTCCGGGCGGCCCGGGAGCCGGGCGCGCAGCGCGGCGTGGGCGTAGGCGGGCGTCTGGAGCAGCCCGTGCAGCACGGTCAGGTCGAAGGCGGCGACGGCGGTCGCGTCGGTCTCGGCGGCCGCGTAGCGCCCCGGCGACGGCAGGAAGTGCGGGTCGCTGCGCAGGCCCTCGGTGAACGGCTCCCACCAGCCACGGGTGCGGCTCTCGGTGACCAGCCGTTCGAGCATCTCCGCCTCGACCCCGGAGACCCCGCCGTAGACCTCGACCAGCGCGGCGACGTCGGCCGGGCGCGGCACCCCCTTGCCGTTCTCCAGCCTGCTGATCTTCGACGCCGAGCAGCCCACCCCGGACGCGGCGTCCTCCAGCTTCAGCCCGGCGTTGACGCGCAGCCGGCGCAGCTCGGCACCCAGCCGTCGTCGTGCGCCGGTCGGCTCCTGCTCCACCCCGCGCCCCCTCCCCGGTCCCGCCGTGCAATCTACATCTCCGTGCAATTCCCTGAGTCTGCAATTGCACGGGTGCGCTGAGTCGGGCATGCTGACATCACCCGGACGTGACGGCAGCCACACCAACCGTGGCGGACAGGGACCACGGACCGACCGCGACACACGAAGGGAGATGGACATGATCCGCAGGACGCAGGTGCCGCACACAGGCAC
Organism: Pseudonocardia sp. EV170527-09; assembly: GCF_008369905.1. Taxonomy (NCBI): domain Bacteria; kingdom Bacillati; phylum Actinomycetota; class Actinomycetes; order Pseudonocardiales; family Pseudonocardiaceae; genus Pseudonocardia; species Pseudonocardia sp. EV170527-09. The sequence continues at coordinate 6,556 of NZ_VRMC01000025.1, read as the reverse complement.
GTACCACCGCGCCCGTACCGGGCGGTGGTCGCCGTGATCGCGCTGGTGGCGGTGGCCCTGGCAGGGCTGGCCACGCTGGTCCTCTCGGCGATCGTGATCGGGGTGACCGACCGGCGCCAGAGCGAGGCGTGGCGCCGGATCGCCGAGCAGCGCCGCCGGGAGTGGGAGCGCAGGCAGCGCCAGCTCCACGGCCGATCGCACCACGTGGACGCGTGGGGCGACGAGGACACCGACTGAGGCTCGCCGAAGGAGCATCAGCCCCGCTGAGGCTCGCCGAAGGAGCAGTCGGGATCTCACCAGCAAGGAGGCGCAGCGACGGGGGGTTGCTGCGCCGGGTGGCCGGTCACGACCGGGGCGTCGTGCCCGGTACGGACCGGCCGTTCCGTGTCCGGGTCTACAGGGCCCGTCGGCCGGCGAGCGCGCGGCCGAGCGTCATCTCGTCGGCGAACTCCAGGTCGCCGCCCATCGGCAGGCCGGACGCGAGCCGCGTGACGCTCAGACCGGGGAAGTCGCGCAGCAGCCGGACCAGGTAGGTCGCGGTGGCCTCACCCTCGGTGTTGGGGTCGGTCGCGATGATGACCTCGGAGATCTCGGTCTCGTCGGTCGCCGGACCGGTGCCGCCGAGGCGGGCGAGCAGCTCACGGATCCGCAGGCTGTCCGGGCCGATCCCGGCCAGCGGGTCGAGCGCACCGCCGAGCACGTGGTAGCGACCCTTGAACTCCCGGGTCCGCTCGACGGCCAGGACGTCCTTGGGCTCCTCGACCACGCACACCAGCGTCGGGTCGCGCCGCGCGTCGGAGCAGTAGCGGCAGCGGGTGTCCGACGCGACGTTGCCGCACACGTCGCAGAACGCGACGCCCTGCTTGACCGTCTGCAGGACCTCCTGGAGCCGGTTGATGTCGGCCGGGTCCGCGGCGAGCAGGTGGAACGCGATGCGCTGGGCGCTCTTCGGACCGACCCCGGGCAGGCGTCCCAGCTCGTCGATCAGGTCCTGGACCGGTCCTTCGAACACCTCAGGCGCCCGGGAGGCCCAGGCCGCCCATGTCGAGGCCGCCGGCGAGCGGGCCCATCTTCTCCTGCTGCAGCTCCTGCGCACGGCGGACCGCGTCGGCGAGCGCGCCGGCGACGAGGTCCTGCAGGGTCTCGACGTCCTCGGGGTCGACGACCTTCGGGTCGATCCGCACCGAACGCGGCTCCAGACCCGCGGTGACGGTGACCTCGACCAGCCCGTTCCCGGCCTGGCCGGTGACCTCGGCGGTCGCGAGCTCGGCCTGCGCCTGCTGGAGCTGCTGCTGCATCTTCTGGGCCTGCTGCAGGATCATCTGCATGTCGGGCTGACCGGGTTGCACGCGTACCCCTCGCTGTCGGGTCCGGCTCGCGCGATCGGGGGCTTCCCCGGCGCGACCGGCGCGGACGTCTCGTTCTCCAGGGTAGACGTGTCAGGCTGACCGACCGTGCGCGCCCTGATCCGTTCCGCCACGGCCGTCCTCCCGCTCGTCGTCGCGCTGGTGTGCGCCGGCTGCGGTGCGCCGGCGCCGGTCCCGCCTCCCGTCGACGCGGCCCCGCTACCGGCCGCGACGACCCGTTCGCTGCCGACCACGCCGGCGCCGGTCGCCCGCCCGGTCGTGCTGCTCGACCCCGGTCACAACGGCGGCAACGCCGCGAACACGGCCGCGGTGAACCGGCCGGTCCCCGACGGGCGCGGCGGGACCAAACCGTGCAACACGACCGGCACCTCCACGAACGCCGGCTACGCCGAGCACGCCTTCACCTGGGACCTGGCCGGGCGCGTGCGGTCCCGGCTGGAGGCCGCCGGAGTGCGGGTGGTCCTCACCCGTTCCGACGACGTCGGTGTCGGCCCGTGTGTCGACGCCCGCGGGGCGGCGGGCGGCCGGGCCGGCGCGGCGCTGGCCGTGTCGCTGCACGCGGACGGCGCGGCGGCCTCGGCCCGCGGGTTCCACGTCGCCTACGCCGAGCCCGCCGTGCACGGGACGGGACCGGCGTCGCTGCGCCTGGCCACCGGGCTGCGGGACGCGCTGCGCTCGGCCGGGTTCGCCCCGGCCGGCTACATCGGCCGCGACGGGCTCGACGGCCGCGCGGACCTGGCCGGTCTGAACTCCTCGACCGTCCCGACGGCGCTGGTGGAGGCGGGCAACATGCGCAACGCCGGCGACGCCGCCGTGCTGACCGACCCGGCCGGGCGGGACCGGATCGCGGCGGCGGTGGCCTCGGCGGTGCTGGCACAGCTGCGCCGCTGACCGCGCTCCGTCCGGGCCGGGGTCAGCGTGGGTCGAGTTTGCGTGCTCCCAGGTGCGAGGTGAGGATCTCCAGCGCGGCGGCCTCGGGGTCGCGACGGGCGCCCGGCGACGCCGCCTCGGCCGCGGCCTCGGCGAGCATGTCCTCCTCCTCGGCGGCCTGGTTCCGCACCGGGGCCGGTCGTGCGCCCGGACCGTCGCCCCCCTGCGGTCCGGCATCACGAGGGTCCGGCGGTGCGTCCTCCGGCGGCGGTTCCGGGGGCAGCGGGACGTCGGAGTCCCCCGCGGGACGGCGAGCGGGGCGCCCGCCCTGCTCACGCTGCGGGGCGTCGCGCTGCGAGGGACGCTGCGGCACCGCCCGCTGGGCGCGGTCCGGTGCGGCGGCGCGACGCGCGGTCGCGGCCTCCCCGGTATCGCAGTGGACCCGCCACTGAACCCCGAGGACGGCGCGCAGGGCGTCGGCGATCACGTCGGTGTTGCGCGCCTCGGACAGTCGCCGGGCCAGCGGCGGGGCCCCGATCGCGAGGACCAGGGTGTCACCGTCGACCGCCCGGACGGTGGCGTTGACCAGCAGTGCCTCCGTGCTGCGGCTGCGCTGACGGACGGCGGCGAGGATCTCCGGCCAGACCCGGCGGACCGCGGTCGCGTCCAGCGACGACGCCGACGACACCGGCTGCGCCGACTCCGGCGGCACGGCGTCGGGGGGCGCGCCGTCGCGGGGCGGAGCGGGGCTCCGGGACGGGGCCGCCGGCGCTGCCGGTTCCTCGGTGCCGCCGGCGCCGCCCGGGCCGGGATCGTCCGCCCGCCGGGCGCCGTCACCGGGGCCGTCGGCCTGCCGGGCGGGCTCGCCGTCCGCGTGCCCGGTACCGGTGGCGGGAGCGTCCGATGCGGGGCCGTCCACCGGGACCGGGCCGTCGCCCGCCTCGGGGGCGGCAGGGTCGGACTCGGCAGGCGCCGCCACGGCGGGGACGGACGCGGCGGGGACGGAGTCGTCGGGCACGGGGACATCGGGCACGGGGACATCGGGCACAGGGGCATCGGGGACGGAGGCCGGAGCGCGTTCCGCGGAACGCGGGTCGGCCTCGGCCCGGTCGCCGGAGCGTGCCGGTGCGGCCGGACCGGCGGTCGGCGTGGCCGCGGCGCCGTTCTCGTCGTCGCGTTCCGCGGAACGCGGCCCGTCCGCAGCCCTGGTCACCGCGGGCCGCGGCGCCGGCTCGTCCGGTCGCGCCGGCGCCGGGGCGGGCACGGCGGCCGGGTCCCGGGCGTCGCGTTCCGCGGAACGCGACGGCGCGCCGCTGCCCGCACCCGGGGGGGCGCCGTCGGAGGTGGGCGCCGGCGGGCGCTCGCTGGGCCGCACGAACCGCTTGGCGGCACCGTCGTCGGACGGGCCGGCGGGGTCGGGGGCGATCGCGTTGCGCCGCTCGATGCGCTCCAGGCGTTCGAGCAGACCGCCGTCGGACGTCGTGGCCGCGGGGAGCAGCATCCGCGCGACCAGCAGTTCCAGCAGCAGCCGCGGCGCGGTGGCCCCGCGCATCTCGATCAGGCCCTGGTGCAGGATCTCGCCGTAGCGGGTGAGGGTCGCCGGACCGAGCCGGGCGGCCTGGTCCGCCATCCGGGCCAGCTCGTCCTCGGCGCCGTCGACCAGGCCCTGCTCCGCGGCGTCCGGCACGGCCTGCACGAGCATCAGGTCACGGAAGCGCTGCAGCAGGTCCGAGGCGAAACGCCGCGGGTCGTGCCCGGCCTCGACGAGCCGGTCGACCGCACCGTAGACGGCGGCGCCGTCGGCCGCGGCGAGCGCGTCGACGGTGTCGTCGATCAGGCCGGAGTCGGTCACCCCGAGCAGCGCGACCGCGCGCTCGTAGGTCACTCCCTGCGGCCCGGCACCGGCGAGCAGCTGGTCCAGCACCGACAGCGTGTCCCGGGCCGAACCGCCCCCGGCCCGGATGACCAGCGGGAACACCGGCGGCGCGACGGTCACCTGCTCCTCGCCGCAGATCTTCTCCAGCAGCGAGCGCATCGTCCCGGGCGGGATCAGCCGGAACGGGTAGTGGTGGGTCCGCGACCGGATCGTCGGGAGCACCTTCTCCGGCTCCGTCGTCGCGAACACGAAGACCAGGTGCTCCGGGGGCTCCTCGACGATCTTGAGCAACGCGTTGAAGCCCTGGGTGGTGACCATGTGCGCCTCGTCGACGACGAACACGCGGTAGCGCGACTCGGCCGGCGCGTAGAACGCCCGGTCACGCAGCTCGCGCGCGTCCTCCACACCACCGTGGGACGCCGCGTCGAGCTCGACGACGTCGATGCTGCCCGACCCCTCGGGGGCGAGCGCGATGCACGAGTTGCAGACGCCGCACGGGTCCGGGGTCGGCCCCTGCTCGCAGTTCAGCGACCGCGCCAGGATGCGCGCCGAGGACGTCTTGCCACAGCCCCGCGGCCCCGAGAACAGGTACGCGTGGTTGATCCGCCCCGCGGTGAGGGCGGTGGCCAGGGGCTCGGTGACGTGCTCCTGCCCCACGACGTCGGCCAGCTTGGCCGGGCGGTACTTGCGGTACAGAGCCAGAGCCACGAGGGGAAGGCTACTCAGGGGGTCCGACACTTCGGGGACCCGCTCGGAGACAGAAGGGGACCCCGCGCACCCGCCAGAGCCTGTTGACCCTTGCTGCCTTCCGGCCCTGGGGGAGTTCACAGGATGGACGCCGCACGGGGTCCGCGGACAGTGTGCCACGGACGGCGCCGTCGGGCGGCGAGGGGGCCGCGTCGGATCGCCGAGGGCGTCGCGTAACCTTCTTCGCGGAGGATTCGCCTAGTGGCCTAGGGCGCACGCTTGGAAAGCGTGTTGGGAGCAATCCCTCACGGGTTCAAATCCCGTATCCTCCGCCAGCCTGAACAGGCAGAACGCCGGGCCCACCCGCACAAGGTGGCCCGGCGTTCGGCGTTCAGTCTCATTTCCAGTCTCACTTGTCATCCGGCCGGCCCCAGATCAGACCGCCCACACGCTGGGCGACGTCGCTGCGCACGACCCCGGTGATGTGCTGGTAGCGGGCCGCCATCGCGGTCGTCGACCAGCCCATCAGGCCCATGACCGCGCGTTCCGGAACACCGAGGATCAGCAGCACCGTCGCGGCGGTGTGGCGGGCGTCGTGCAGGCGTCCGTCACGGACCCCGGAGGCGCGCAGCAGCTTCTTCCAGTGGTGGTAGTCGGTGTTCGGGTTGAGCGGTTCGCCGCGCTCGTCGGTGAAGACGTAGCCGGAGTCCCGCCAGAGCTGCGCGGCCGTGTCACGCTCGCGGTCCTGCTCCTCACGGTGGGACTTCAGGAGCGCGACCAGCTCGTCGGGGAGGCCGATGGCGCGACGTCCGGCGCGCGACTTCGTCTCGTCGGTCTCCGGCCGATCCGCGACCCGGTTCGGGCAGTAGCCGGCCTTCTTCCCGCACGAGCCGCCGCAGTCGTGCCGGTAGCGGGGACGCAGTCGCCCCCGGCGGACGAGGAGCGTCCCGGTGTCCAGGTCGACGTCGGCCCAACGCAGCCCCAGGACCTCACCCTGACGGAGCCCGAGCGCGAGGGCGATGGCCCAGCGGGCGTGGTTCCGCCCCTCGGCCGCGGTGGTGAGCAGCCGCCGGACCTCGTCGACCGAGTACGGCTCCACCTCCGTCCCGCTGACCCGGGGCGCCTTCGCGAGCGCGGCCGGGTTCCTGGTGATCCGTCCGCGCCGTTCGGCCTCACCGAGCGCGGTCCGGAGCGTGCGGTGCACCTGGTGTGCAGTGCCGGGCGAGCTGCCGTTGCGGATCATCCGCGCGTACAGCTTCTCCAGGTGCTCGGGCTGCAGCCGGTCGAGCCGATGGGCGCCGATCCCAGGGATCAGGTGCGTACGGATCGCGACCCGGTACCCGGCGAGCGTGTTCTCCCGGACCACGGCGGCGGCGATGTTCTCCACCCAGTGCTCCAACCACTCCCCCACCGTGCCGACCCGGCCGGGCGCCTGGACGGTTGCCGAATCACGGTCGCGTTCGAGCTTGCGAACCGCGCGGATGGCGGCCGCCTTGGACTTCCGCATGACGTGGCGGCGGTCCGGCTTGCCGTCGTCGCGAACCCCGACGGTGACCCGGCCGTGCCAGTAGCCGTCCTTGCCCTCGTAGATGCTCGACGTACCGTTCGGCTGTCGGGTGCGCTTCTTCTCCGTCACGCGGCACTCCCCCGCAGTCGCTCGACGTAGACGACCAGGGCGTTGTCAACGGCGGGTTGGGAGTAACCCCGTAACGACGGATTGGGACTGACCCCCTTGTCGGGTGTTCAGTCGTTGCTG
>NZ_VRMC01000259.1:0-1025 GCF_008369905.1 Pseudonocardia sp. EV170527-09 | reverse complement strand
CGGTCACCAGCAGCGCCCAGGCGTTGTGTGGTGAGTCCGGTGATCAGGCCGGTCTCCCAGTCCATATGGCACACCAGTCTCCGCAGGATCGCCGACCAGCTACGCCGCTTGTCTGAACGCCACTCCTCGTCGTCGACCAGGCGAGCCACGTAGTCGAGGGCCTCGCGCTGGTCCAGCAAGACCCGGTACTCCCGGTCGATGAAGTTGCGCCAGCCCGGGTGCGGGATGAACCCGGCGCGGTGTCGCGCCCGGGCTCTGGCGACACCGCGTGCCAGCGCCCGTCTGCTCGGCGGTAGCGCCCGACTCCTACGGCCGGGGCCGCTGGCAGGTCCGCTGCGGCGGCGGGCGGCCTTACCCCGAGGAGTACGGCTCGGTGCGACCGCGGCGCGGATGCCGAAGTTGTCGGTTGCCCACTGACCATTGAGTGGCAGTTGGTGGAGCAGGCAGAGCTGGGAGGGGCCGGAGGCCAGGGTGAAGGCGCCGTGCTCGTAGCACAGAGTGCAGAACCCGGTGCCCGCTGCTGGCGAGCGCTCCGATTCTGGGCACGACGAACTTACCCCGTGTCTGTGGTGGTCGGCTCCCGGCCCAGGATGTATCCTGGACACGCGAAAGCACCCCTTCTTCGCAGGTGGGGGATCGACCCCGGTTCGCCGGGGCTACGGCATCAGGCGGGTACAGGTCCGACCTGATGCGAGAACGAACGAACCGAGGCGACCCCCGGCCAGCCAGGGGGTCGCCTCGGTCTCTTTTAGGAGGCCTTGTTCAGAGGCAGCTCCTCCTGACCGTGGCTGGTGAATGCGATCGGCAGCTGTTCACGATGCTGCATGCCGAACCTGATCAAGGCTGCCACTGTGTCGGAGTAACTCCAGTCAAGGTCGACGGCCAGCTGACGGACCGCGGCGCCCTCGTCGGCAGGCAACCGGGTCACCATCGTGTCGCGGGCCCCCTTGGAGGGGCGCCCGCCTTGGGCTTCCCGTTTCGGCATGCCCGGGATCTTGCCACAGGTTTCTGATACAGCGGGCCCG
>NZ_VRMC01000258.1:0-1034 GCF_008369905.1 Pseudonocardia sp. EV170527-09 | reverse complement strand
ACGTCGCGGCGGGACTCCTCCGGCTCACCGGGGGCGACCCAGGCGGGCAGTTCGCAGCGGGAGCGTCCGAGGTGCCAGCACCAGGCCACCACCCCGGCGGTGGCGGCGAGCAGCAGGGTCGCGCCGTAGACGGCGAGGAACCACGACACCCACATCACCACCTCGACCACCGCCATCAGCGGGGCGATCACCATCGTGATGTCACGGTGCCCGAACGCCAGCACCACCCCGAGCAGAAGCAGCAGCCCGAGGAACCCGAGCAGTCCCGCGCCGATGGCCTTGAACAGGTCCAGGGGGTGGCGGATCCAGTCCATGACCCGGTCATGGCGGCGCTGCTTCTCCGCGACGTCGCGGGCCTCCCACTCCATGAGCCCTTCCTGGTCCCCGGCCAGCTCGGCGCGGCGCATCTGGCGCTCGTACCGGGAGGCGCCGTGAGCGTCACGCCACGCGCTGTAGGCGACCCCTGCGCCCAGGACGGGGTACCAGAGGTTGCGCACCCCGCCCTTGGCGACCGCCTTGGTGGTCGGGTGGACCACGACGGCGCGGGACACCGAGTAGGCGCGTGCCGGGGCCTGTCGAGCCACCCGGGCCAGAGCGGTCCCGGGACGGGACTTCACCGGCTCGGCACCCGTCCCGGTCTGGGCCTGGTCGTCGACGACCTCGCCCTCCACGACCAACGGCTCGGCCTCGACCGGTCCGTCGGTGGGCGGGATGTCGGCGGGTGGGGTGCGGTGCGGACGTGGCGGCGGGCGCCGCCCGTGCTCCCCCGGCGCGGTGGCCGGCCGCGCAGCCGGACCCCCGATCGTCTCGGTGTCGTGCCCAGTGTCGTGCCCGGTGTGGTCGGTGTCGTGCGGGTTGTGGTTCACGGGTCGATTCCCCTCGATCATCACAGGTCAGGACTGGTTGGTTCGGTGCTCATCACGCAGCGCCCGCGCCCTGGCCGGGGCGCAGCGCAGGCCGGTCCGGATCGACTCCGCCGACGCGGGATCGACCTCACCCGCCGCCACCGCCGCGGCCAGCTCGGCGCGCAGCTC
>NZ_VRMC01000257.1:0-1038 GCF_008369905.1 Pseudonocardia sp. EV170527-09 | reverse complement strand
CCACTTCACAACCGGAGGCCTTCGTCTGTCAGCCAGACTCACCGCCCCCGGACGGGACAACCTCCCTGGACATCACACCTAGGCTGACCCTGCTCGACGCGACGGCGCGATCGGACGGGGATGGGCCGGTGCCACAGGACCATGAGCTGTTCTCGATCTCCCCGGCGGACCCGGACAGCGCGGACGCATGGGAGCGGATGCTCTCCGCGACGCATCTGCCCTGGTCCGTGGCGCCGCCGCCGCGGGAGTTCCGGGCGACCGCCCGCCGGACCCGGGTCGACGACCTCGCACTGGTCGACTGCACGTGCAGCCCGTGCTCGGGCCGCCGCTCCCGGCGGCAGATCGCCGGGACCGACGGCGAGTTCGTCGTCGTGCTGATGACGCTCGCCGGGCGCGAGACCGTGTGCCAGGACGCCGCGGAGCGCTGCCTGCGGCCGGGCGACGCCGTCGCCTGGGACAGCACCCGGCCCGCGACGTTCACCGTGTGGGAACTCCTGACGAAACGCAGCCTGGTGATCCCGCGGGCCGCCCTGGAGGAGGTCGGCGGGCGCTCGCTGGCCCGGGGCGCGGCCGTGCTCGACGGGTCCCGACCCGCGACCCGGCTGCTGACCTCCTACCTCGCCACGCTGGCCGACACCGTGACCGAGCTGGACCGCGGCGCGGTCAGGGCCGCGCGGAACGCGACGCTGGAGCTGGTCGCGGGCGCGCTGCGGTCGGACACCGGGCTCCCCGGCACGGACGCGGTCCGCCCGGCGCTGCGAGCCCGGATGGACCGGTGGATCGACCGCAATCTGCTCGCCGGGGTGTCGCCGCAGGAGATCGCGGCGGCGCACGGTGTCTCGGTCCGCACCGTCCACCGGGTCTACAGCGCCGACGGCCGCTCCGTCTGCGAGGTGGTCCGCGTGCGGCGCCTGGCACGCGCGCGGACCGAGCTCGCCGACACCGACCGGCCGGTCTCGGCTGTCCGCGTACGGGCTCTGATGTCGCTGTAGGTACGAGCTGGTTTGTCGTTGGTCCGGCGCGTCGGACCGAAGATCA
>NZ_VRMC01000256.1:0-1052 GCF_008369905.1 Pseudonocardia sp. EV170527-09 | reverse complement strand
CATGACGGGAAGGGCTGGCACTGCCAACTGTTGCTGCCCGAGGGCGTCACCGTGGAGATGATCAACAACAACAAGCCCGTCCTGGCCCACAACCTGCTGCGCCTGCCGGTCGAGGTCTGGCCCACCGAGCCCCGCGACAAGCCCGGCGTGATGGACCTGTGGACCGCCGACCAGGGCTCGCTCACCAAGCCCGTCGCGCCGTGGCCGCTGCTGCAGGACGGGACGGCGGACTACTTCAAGGGTGTCCCGGTCGGGGTCGACCCCCGCGGGAAGCTCGTGCTCGGACGCCTGTTCGCGGCGAACTGGGGCGTGGCCGGGATGATGGGCTCGGGCAAGTCCACCCTGATCATCACCGCCCTGCTCGGCGCGATCCTGGACCCCCTCGTTGAGGTCGACGTCTACTGCATGGCCGTCAACGCCGACTACGACCCGCTCAAGCCCCGCCTGCGCACCCTGTTCGTGTCCGACGACCCGGAGCAGATCCCCACCGTCCTGGACGCGCTCAAGGGGTTGATGTCGGAGCTGTCCGAGCGCGGCCGCAAGCTCCAGGCCGCGGGCGAGCCGAAGCTGACCCGCGCCCTGGCCGAGGCCGACCCCACGATGCGCCCGCGAGTCGTGGTGATCGACGAGTGCCAAGAGCTGTTCGTCTCCGCCGTCGGTGAGGAGGCTGCGGAGCTGGTGGAGAAGATCGTGGCCAAGGCCCGCAAGTACGGGGTCACCCTGATCTTCGCCACCCCCGTGCCGTCGGCGGACAGCCTGCCGCGGAAGGTCGCGAAGGTCCTGTCGAACCGGGCGTGTTTCGCCATCGGCGATCACCAGGGCAACGACGCGATTCTGGGCACCGGCAAGCACCGCGCCGGGATCTCGGCGACCACGCTGCGCCCGATGACCATGGACTCCGACGGGTCGGTGGACATGGGGGACCTGGGCACGGCCATGACCTCCGGGTTCACCCCGGCCGACGGGCTGATGCGCTGCTTCTACGTCGCCCGCGGCAACGGCGTCGACGACGTCACCCCCGTCGTCGAACGAGCCCTCGGGATCCGCGCCGA
>NZ_VRMC01000255.1:0-1068 GCF_008369905.1 Pseudonocardia sp. EV170527-09 | reverse complement strand
TCCGCGGGAACTGCGCCAACAGAGCCCGCACCTGCGGCTCGACCGCATCAGCCAGCGAACCCCGCGGGCCCCGTTCCCGCCGCGGTGGGCCCGGCGCCCGCAGCGCCGAACGCACCGTGTTCCGCGCGACTCCCAGCCGGCGGGAGATCTCCTTGATCGGGACACCCTCCGCCCGATGCAGACGACGGATCTCGGACCAGTCCTCCACCGACAACACCCCCTCAGCGTCGCCCAGAAGGGGTCAATCCCAATCCGACGTCAGGGGGTCAGTCTCAGGCCGTCGTCGACACCAGGTCCGCGAACTCGCACCCAACGTGGTGTCGATCGACTACCAGCGCCGCAACCTCCTCGCAGCCACCGTCACCGCACCAGACATCGATGCGATGGCCGGCCTTCCCGGGGACGCGATCGATCTGGACCGGGTGCTGTCCGGGGCGACCGAGTACGGGACGCCGTGGCGGCAGTCGATCCGCGGTAGCCACACCCTGGTCGGCGGGGCCACCGGCGCGGGCAAGGGTTCGCTGATGTGGGCGCCCCTGCTGTCGATCGCCCCGGCCATCCGGGACGGGCTGTGCCGTGTGAACGGGATCGACCCGAAGGGCATGGAGCTGGCCTACGGCCGCGACGTCTTCCACCGCTAGGGTCTGTAACGAGAACGGTGGTTCCGGCGATGTTGTCAGTAGTGCTCGGCGCCCGGCCAGCGGTCACCGAAAGTGATGGCGAAGGCGTTGAGGACTGGCTTCCAGCGCATCATCCATCGGGTGTGGCCTCGTCCGGTCGGGTCGAGGCTGCGGGTGACAAGGTACAGACATTTCATCGCGGCCTGCTCGCTGGGGAAATGCCCTCGCGCTCGGACCGCTCGCCGGTAGCGGGCGTTCAACGATTCGATCGCGTTCGTCGTACAGATCACCCTCCGGACCTCGATGTCGTAGTCGAGGAACGGCATGAACTCGGTCCAGGCGTTACGCCACAAACGTATCATCGCCGGATAGGCTCGCCCCCACTCGTCATCGAGATCATCCAGCGCGGCTGCAGCGGCATCGGCGGTGGACGCGGTGTAAATAGCTC
>NZ_VRMC01000254.1:0-1077 GCF_008369905.1 Pseudonocardia sp. EV170527-09 | reverse complement strand
GTCACCCGCAGCCTCGACCCGACCGGACGAGGCCACACCCGATGGATGATGCGCTGGAAGCCAGTCCTCAACGCCTTCGCCATCACTTTCGGTGACCGCTGGCCGGGCGCCGAGCACTACTGACAACATCGCCGGAACCACCGTTCTCGTTACAGACCCGACCTCTCCGAGGCCGAAGCGCGGTTCCTGCACGAGAACCGCACCCATGACTCCGGCTACGCCGCGATGCGTCTGGTGAACTGGTTGGTGGCCGCCTTCGCCGGCGTGGGTCCGGCGTGCACGGTCGAGGAGCGCAACGGACTCGTCCGCGCTCTGGCCGATGGTGCCGGAGTGGCAGGGGCTCCGGAGGCGGTATCGCGGCTTGTCGACCGTCTCGCGCCCGCTGCGGCCGTCATGAACGGCTTCTACTACGAGTTGTTCACCGGGAGCCGTGCCGCCCGCTACCCCGCTAGTCGAGTAGCCGAGGCCCTCGCCGCGCGGCCGTGAGCGTGGGTCCTGGGACGGAGAGACATCCGTTGAGGTCAGGCTTGGAAGCGGTGGGGCCCGGAATCGTCTCAGGTGCGGGGCGAGTGCACGCTGTCGGCGGCGACGGTGAGGATGATGCGGTGCTGTGCGCCGGTGCCGCCGCCGAATCCTGGGTAGGGACGGCCGAGGTACTTGTGGGCCAGGTGGTCGATGTGCTCGGTCCCTCCGTCGGTGGTGGCCGAGGTGACGCGTCCGCGAACCGCCCACGAGCGTGCGAGGGAGGTCGGGTCGGCGATGCCGACCGCAACACGGGGGTCTCGGTCGATGTTGCGCATCTTCTGGTGCGTGGTGACGGTGTTGATCACGATGTTGACGCCGTCGGTGTCGACCCAGGTCTGGCTGATCTGCGGTGAGCCGTCGGGCATCAGGGTGGTCAGGAAGCAGATCGCCGGCGCACGCAGCACCTCGATCAGACCGGCCGGTAACGCGGCTGTCGGCAGAGCAGATGCCGAGTCGGGCGTGGTGCTCATGTGGTGTCCCTAAGGTCGTGGGTGTTCGGGGTTGGTGCCCCGGATGCCCGGGACGACGGGGTGTGGCTGATGAGGTGTTGTC
>NZ_VRMC01000253.1:0-1079 GCF_008369905.1 Pseudonocardia sp. EV170527-09 | reverse complement strand
TCTCGTTCTCAGCAGAGCCCATAGGGTCTGATGTCATCACTCACAGTGCCCATCCCGCCGGACGCTGAGGTCCGGCGTGTCGGGCCGGAACCACCGTTCGTTGCACAGGCCCGCCGCAACCGAGGCGGCATTGCGATTCCTGCTCGACGAGGGCTTCGAGCCGGCGGCGGCGGTCAACACGCTGTTCCTCGTGGTTTCGGTCTTCACCACCGGCTTCGTGGCCGCCGAGCAGGTGCCGATGGATCTCGCCGAGAGCCGTGGGCTCCCGGCCCCGGACGCTGTACGTGCCGCCACCACAGGCCTGGAGGCCCTCCCCGAGGAACGGTTCCCGGTCCTGCGCGGCAACGCGGCCGCGATGCTCGGCCCGAACATGGACGAGCGGTTCCGGCTCGGCCTGGAGACCGTCCTCGACGGCGTCGCCGCCCGTACCGATGACAACGGCCCCGGCACCTCGCGGGCGGATTCAACCGTGATCACCGATCTGAGCGATGTCGTCGCAGGTCGGAGCCCGCGCGGCTGCTAGTGCCGTGTCAGGCAACGTTGGGTAGGTAGTCTGGTCTGCGGATCTTGGACTCGGGCGCGAAGTGCCGCTTCGGCCGGGCATGGCGGTTGGCCCAGCGGATGTATCCGGCGATCGCGGACTCTTGGGCGGCGTGCGAGGGGTAGTCGCTGCCGTCGAGGGTGAAGTAGCGCAGCGCCGTGAACTCGGACTCGATCCAGTTCAGCCAGGAGGAGTAGGTCGGGGTGAACACCAGCTCGACGTCGTGGTCGGCGCACCAGGCGGCGACGGTGGCCTTGCGGTGCGGGGAGAAGTTGTCGCAGACGATGTGCAGCCGCCCGCTCGGGAAACGGACCCGGAGCTGACGCAGGAACGCGAGGAACTCGCTGCTGCGTTTGCGGTCACGCAACCGGTAGAACAGCTGCCCAGAGGCCAGATCCAGGGCGGCGATCATGTGCCGGACACCGCCGTAGCGGTTGTAGGTCGCCCGCAACCGGGCCGGATGTCAACGGCGGGTTGGGAGTAACCCCGTAACGACGGATTGGGACTGACCCCCTTGTCGGGTGTTCAGTCGTTGCTG
>NZ_VRMC01000252.1:0-1082 GCF_008369905.1 Pseudonocardia sp. EV170527-09 | reverse complement strand
CGCGATCACCGCGTAGTTTGACCGACGAAGGCTCACGAGGTAGCCGTCTTCGTCCACCACGTCAGCGGACGTGACCCGGCGGCCCGGCGAGCAGCAGCACGCCTGCGCCGCTCGACCCGAGCCCGGCGCGTCTGCTCGGCGCGTGCCGCGCGGGCGGCCTGGTCGCGGGTGGTCTGCTCGGTACGGCGCCGCTCAGCGATCTCCGCCCGCACCGCCTCCGCGTGCAGGGCCCGCTCCGCCGCCGCGTCGGCGTCCCGACGGGCCAGCTCCGCCGCAGCGGCCTTGTCCTCGCGGCGGCGCTGCGCCCACAGGTTCGTGCTGGTCATGACCGTTCTCCTCTCGGGTCAGTGGAACGCGGAGCGGGGCAGGTGTCCGGTGTGGGCGAGCTGCACGGCCAGGCGCTCGATACGGGCCAGCCGCGGACGCAGCAGCGCGGTCGCGCGGCGCTCGGCGGCCGACCAGGACGTCCCGGTACGCCAAGACGTCTCCACCCACCGGTGATCGGCACGGTCCGACGAGGCACCGGCCCCGGCGCCGCCGTCGCGCCCACCGAGGTAGCGGGCGACGAACAACCTCTGCCCGGCCGCACCCGCGGCGCAGCCGACCAGGTAGCCGGTCACGTTCGCCTCGGTCAGCCGCTCGGCGCCGTTCCCGCAGCGGGCGTCGCTGACCCCGCCGAACAGGCCCCGCGACAGCCGAGCGGGACCAGCAGAGAACCCCGCCGCCCGCCACGCCAGACCGTGGGACACCTCATGCGCGGCTACCGCGAGGACGTCGCGGCGCATCCCAGCGGCCACCGCCTCGGCCGCGGTGCGGGGGACACTCATCACACAGCCGCCCTCATGCACCGCGGCCGCGAGCACACATCACCCATCCCCGAACGCACCCGGCACCCGCACGACCGGCAGTGCACCGGCCCCGCAGCCTCCTCGGTGTGCCGGCCCCGGCGGTGATGCTTCGCGTGCTGCGCCGCCGCGACCTCCCGCGCCACCGCAGCCCGGCCCACCCGGGCCCCGCCCCTGGCCGTACTCGACAACCAACCCATCGCCCTGCTCCTCATCTCGTCTGTCCTATGTGGATCA
>NZ_VRMC01000251.1:0-1101 GCF_008369905.1 Pseudonocardia sp. EV170527-09 | reverse complement strand
TCCGCGGGAACTGCGCCAACAGAGCCCGCACCTGCGGCTCGACCGCATCAGCCAGCGAACCCCGCGGGCCCCGTTCCCGCCGCGGTGGGCCCGGCGCCCGCAGCGCCGAACGCACCGTGTTCCGCGCGACTCCCAGCCGGCGGGAGATCTCCTTGATCGGGACACCCTCCGCCCGATGCAGACGACGGATCTCGGACCAGTCCTCCACCGACAACACCCCCTCAGCGTCGCCCAGAAGGGGTCAATCCCAATCCGACGTCAGGGGGTCAGTCTCAGGCCGTCGTCGACACAGCTCCACTTCACAACCGGAGGCCTTCGTCTGTCAGCCAGACTCACCGCCCCCGGACGGGACAACCTCCCTGGACATCACACCTAGGCCCCGGCTCCGGGGCTCGTGGCGGGTCTGCGGCACCGGGCGGGCCCCGTTCGGCGTGGTGCGTCCCACACTCCGTGGTCTCCACAGGTCGGTCTCAGCGTCGTCACAGCGACGGTGAGCAGGATGGGGCCCATGGCGACGACTCCCGACGTACCGACCTGGGTGGGTGAGCTCGACCGGCTCGCCCCGGCCCGCGACCTCGAGGTCGATCCGCGCTTCGCCGCGGCACGGCTGCTGGTCACCGTCGGTGGCACCCCGCAGGGTCAGGTCACGGTGCCGCTGAGCGGCGGCCGGGCGACGGCCGCGGAGCTCGCGCTCGCCGTGGGCGGGCTGCCCGCGGCCGACACCGTTGCCGCCGCGCCGTCCGCGACCGACCCGGTCACCGTGGTCGTCGCGACGCGCAACCGCCCCGAGTCGCTGGCCCGCTGCCTGCGCGCGGTCCTCGCCTCGGACCACCCGGCGCTGTCGGTCGTCGTCGTCGACAACGACCCGGACGACGAGCGGACCGAGCTGGTCGTGCGTGCCGCGGGCTCGGACCGGGTCCGCTACGTCCGCGAGCCGCGCCGCGGCGCTTCCATCGGGCGCAACCGGGGTCTGACC
This sequence comes from Pseudonocardia sp. EV170527-09, assembly GCF_008369905.1. Taxonomy (NCBI): domain Bacteria; kingdom Bacillati; phylum Actinomycetota; class Actinomycetes; order Pseudonocardiales; family Pseudonocardiaceae; genus Pseudonocardia; species Pseudonocardia sp. EV170527-09. The sequence continues at coordinate 125 of NZ_VRMC01000251.1, read as the reverse complement.
GAGGCCCGCACCGAGATCGTCGCCTTCACCGACGACGACACCGAGGTTGACCCCGCCTGGGCCTCCCGCATCGCCGGCGCCTTCGCCGCCGACCCCGAACTCGCCTGCGTCTCCGGCCCCGTCCT
>NZ_VRMC01000250.1:0-1102 GCF_008369905.1 Pseudonocardia sp. EV170527-09 | reverse complement strand
TCCGCGGGAACTGCGCCAACAGAGCCCGCACCTGCGGCTCGACCGCATCAGCCAGCGAACCCCGCGGGCCCCGTTCCCGCCGCGGTGGGCCCGGCGCCCGCAGCGCCGAACGCACCGTGTTCCGCGCGACTCCCAGCCGGCGGGAGATCTCCTTGATCGGGACACCCTCCGCCCGATGCAGACGACGGATCTCGGACCAGTCCTCCACCGACAACACCCCCTCAGCGTCGCCCAGAAGGGGTCAATCCCAATCCGACGTCAGGGGGTCAGTCTCAGGCCGTCGTCGACAGCCGCGCTTCTGGGGTTCGACGGTGCCGAAGTACTGGACGTCCCAGCCGACGCAGCGGCGGGTGTTCTGCCAGAACCGGTCGAGGAGTTTGGGGAAGTGGATCGCGTCGCGGGCGGCGCGGCGGTAGTCGTAGGTGTCCGGGTCGAGGGCGGCGCCGTGCTTGTCCACCCGCCCGTAGGTGTCCAGGGTCAGGGTGAGGAAGGTCGAGGGCCGGTACTTCCCGCCGAACACCCGGCCGAGGGTGCGGTCCTCCACCGGGCGGCGGGGCAGGTTCGGTGCGTCCTGGCGTCGTCGGGTGGAGCGGCGCACGGTGTGTGGTGTCGGGTCGAGCGGGGCCAGGCGGCCACGGACCCCGAGGGCGCGCAGCTCCTGGTCGACTTCGGCGACGGTCTCGCGGATCTCCTCGCACTCGGCGTCGTCGCCCTTGGTGCGGGCGTCGGTGTAGGCGGCGTGCAGGTCCGCGCGGACCGTCATCAGTTCTTTCTGTGCGGCGGTGGGGTCGGCGGGTTTGGCGATGGGTTCGTTCTCGAGGTGCCAGCCCTCGCGGCACTGGACCATGCGCAGGCGTCGGGCCTTCTCCGCGCAGGGGCGGCACTGGTCCTCCCGCGTCGACCCGCACGGGACGGGGACGACGTCGACCCGGCCGCTGCTCTGATCGATCCGCCGCATCGCGAGCGGTCGGACGCAGACGCCGTGGTCTTCGGCGAGCTGGGTGGCGACCTCGTTGGACAGCGCGAGCATCGCCTTCTGGGCGCGGGTGAGCTTGTCCTGGTCGATCGGGACGGGGCCGGTTTCGGTTGTGTTCATGCGGCA